>NZ_JBFAYB010000017.1:0-98950 GCF_040681075.1 Streptomyces sp. NPDC051907
CGGGGGGGCGGCGCCGCCCGCGGCGCGCCGCCCGCGCCGCGCGCGGGCCCCCCCCCCCCCCCGCCCGACCCCCCCCCCGGCCGCCGGGGGCCCCCCCCGGCGGCCCCCGCCCCCCCCCCCCCTTCTCGTATCCGCTTCCGTGCGGCTTCCGTGCCGCGTCGGGCTGGCAGCCCGCGCAGCACGGCGTGCTGTCTACGGCTCGAACTTGTAGCCCAGGCCGCGCACCGTCACCAGATACCGCGGCGCGCCCGGGTCCGGCTCGATCTTGGCGCGCAGGCGCTTGACGTGGACGTCGAGCGTCTTGGTGTCGCCCACGTAGTCCGCGCCCCAGACCCGGTCGATCAGCTGCATACGGGTCAGCACCCGGCCCGCGTTGCGCAGCAGCATCTCCAGCAGGTCGAACTCCTTGAGCGGGAGGTCGACCTTGCCGCCCGAGACCGTGACGACGTGGCGGTCCACGTCCATGCGGACCGGGCCGGCCTCCAGGGCCGCGGGGGTGACCTCCTCCGGCTCGCCGCGGCGGCGCAGGACCGCGCGGATGCGGGCGACCAGCTCCCGCGAGGAGAAGGGCTTGGTGACATAGTCGTCGGCTCCTATTTCCAGCCCGACGACCTTGTCGATCTCGCTGTCCTTGGCGGTCACCATGATCACCGGGACGTTGGAGCGGCCGCGCAGCTGCCGGCAGACTTCCGTGCCCGGCAGCCCGGGCAGCATCAGGTCGAGGAGGACGAGGTCGGCGCCGTTGCGCTCGAACTCGTCGAGCCCCTCGGGCCCGGTGGTCGCGATGGCGACCTCGAAGCCCTCTTTGCGGAGCATGTAGGACAGGGCGTCGCTGAAGGATTCCTCATCCTCGACGACGAGCACTCGGGTCACGGAAGGACCTCCGGGGCAGGGATTTCGGCGTTCGGATCAGTGTCGTAAGGCCGGTCGTCGTCCTCCTCGACGCGATCCGGACCGGTGGGTGAGCGGCGGTCCCGGCCGGCGCCCGCTTCGGGCAGCCGCAGGGTGAAGGTGGAGCCCTGTCCCTCCGAGCTCCACACGGTGACCTCCCCGCCGTGCGAGGCGGCCACGTGCTTGACGATGGCCAGGCCCAGGCCGGTGCCTCCGGTGGCGCGGGAGCGTGCGGGGTCGACGCGGTAGAACCGCTCGAAGATCCGCTCGCGGTCCTTCTCGGGGATGCCGATGCCCTGGTCGGTGACGGCGATCTCGATCAGGTCCCCGCCGGGGGCGGTGACGCGGCGCGCGGATATGCCGACGCGCGTACGGGCCGGGGAGTAGTTGACGGCGTTCTCCACCAGGTTGCCCAGAGCCGCGGCGAGCTGGCCGCGGTGGCCCCAGATGCGCAGGTCGGAGCTGCCTGAGGCGGTGCCCGAGCCGGAGGCGCCCCCGACGGCCATGTTGATCTGCTTGGTGGAGGCGGGGTGCCGGGAGCGGTCGATGGCCTCGGCGACCAGCTCGTCCACGCTCACCGGCTCGGCGTCCTCCAGCGGGTCGTCGTTCTGCACCCGCGAGAGGTCGATGAGCTCCTGTACGAGATTGGTGAGCCGGGTCGCCTCGATCTGCATCCGGCCGGCGAAGCGGGTGACCGCCTCGGGGTCGTCCGAGGCGTCCATGACCGCCTCGGAGAGCAGGGAGAGCGCGCCGACGGGGGTCTTGAGCTCATGGCTGACGTTCGCGACGAAGTCGCGCCGTACCGCTTCGATACGGCGGGCCTCGGTGAGGTCCTCGACCAGGAGGAGGACGAGGCGCGAGCCGAGCGGGGCCACCCGGGCGGAGACCGCGAGGGCCTCGCCGCGGCCGGTGCCGCGCCGGGGCAGATCCAGCTCCACCTGCCGTATCTCGCCGTCGCGCCGGGTGTCGCGCGCCATGTGGAGCATCGGCTCGACGGCGAGCTTGCCGCCGCGCACCAGCCCGAGGGCGTACGCGGCGGAGCTCGCCTTGACGACGGAGTCGGACTCGTCGAGGACCACGGCGGAGGATCGGAGCACGGACAGCACTGTGTCGACGCCGGGCGGCAGCACGGCGTCGGTGTGCAGGGAGGTGCGGGTGGGTCTCGCCTGGTCGCGTTCGCTCCAGCGGAACGCCAGCATGGCGATGACGCCGGTGCACAGCCCGGCGATCGCTGCCGCTGCGGCGACCGCCGCGTTCACGTCCATGCCTCCAGGTTATGCGTGCTCCCAGACGCTCTCCCAGCCAAACGGGTGGCGTCTCGAACAGTCGTCGCTCAGAGTTCACCAAGGGGATAGTGCCGGTTCACTTGGGAGGGAGGCGACGGACGCGTTTGCGCCACACCGTGGGAGCGTGGGGGGACGGAAGCCCCACCCGGACCCCGGTCGCATCGAGAGAGGGACACCCATGCGGGACGCGTACCACGAGGAACTGGACTCGATCGGCGAGGGCCTGGTCGAAATGGCCCGGCTGGTCGGGTCGGCGATCGGGCGCGCCACCACGGCCATGCTCGACGCCGATCTCAAGCTGGCCGAGACCGTGATCGCCGCCGACCAGAAGGTCGACGACCTCCAGCACGACCTCGAGGCCCGGGCCATCGCCCTGCTGGCCAGGCAGCAGCCGGTCGCGACGGACCTGCGGATCGTGGTGACCTCGCTGCGGATGAGCGCCGACCTGGAGCGCTCGGGCGACCTGGCCCAGCACGTGGCCAAGCTGGCCCGGCTCCGCTTCCCCGACACCGCCGTGCCGGACGACCTGCACGCCACCATCCTGCAGATGGGCCAGCTGGCCCAGCGGCTGATGGCCAAGGCGGCGGAGGTCATCATCACCAAGGACGTCGACCTCGCGCTCCAGCTGGAGACGGACGACGACGAGATGGACCTGCTGCACCGCGCCCTGTTCCAGCACCTGATGGACGACCGCTGGAAGCACGGCATCGAGACGGCCGTCGACGTGACGCTGCTCGGCCGCTACTACGAGCGGTTCGCCGACCACGCGGTGTCGGTGGCCAAGCGTGTCGTGTACCTGGTCACCGGCGAGCACGCGGACGAGCTCCAGCCGCCGACGCCGGTCGAAGGCGCCTGAAGCGCGGGTCGCAGGGCCGGGCAGCGGGGCCGGGCTGTGGGACCAGGCTGTGGGACCAGGCTGTGGGACCCGGCAGCGGGCCGGGCTGCGAGGCCGAGCTGTCGGGGCGGGCCAAGAGGTCGGGCCAAGAGGCCGGGCCGAGGGGCGTGATCGGGGCGCGGGGGCGCATACGTGCCTCCGCGCGCTGTTGATGCGCCCGTCGCAGCGGGCATGCAATGGGCAGAGGCGGCACATCTCGTACGCCCATGAGGAGGGACCCATGGCTGAATCCCCCGCGATCGAACCGCAGCAGGACACACCGGTCGAAGCGGTGTTTCTGCCCGTCCTCGGCGCCTGCGGCTGCGGCTCGGGCTGCGGCTGCGGCTGCCAGTCCGGCGCCCCCTGCCAGTGCGGCGGCTGCTGCGGCTAGCCGAGCCCTGTACAGACGCGAAGGGGCCCCGTCCGCATCGGACGGGGCCCCTGGTGCGCGCCTGAGCCGGTGCGCGTCGGACGGCTCGGGCTACTTCTTCTTGCCCTGGTTCTTGACCGCCTCGATCGCGGCCGCCGCCGCCTCCGGGTCGAGGTACGTGCCGCCCGGCTTGACCGGCTGGAAGTCGGCGTCGAGCTCGTAGTAGAGCGGGATGCCGGTCGGGATGTTCAGACCGGTGATGTCCTCGTCGGAGATCCCGTCCAGGTGCTTGACCAGCCCGCGCAGGCTGTTGCCGTGGGCGGCGACCAGGACCGTGCGGCCCGTGAGCAGGTCCGGGACGATGCCGTCGTACCAGTACGGCAGCATCCGCTCGACGACGTCCTTCAGGCACTCCGTGCGCGGACGCAGCTCGCCGGGGATCGCGGCGTAGCGCGGGTCGTCGCTCTGCGAGAACTCCGTGCCGTCCTCGAGGACCGGCGGCGGGGTGTCGTACGAGCGGCGCCAGAGCATGAACTGCTCCTCGCCGAACTCGGCCAGGGTCTGCGCCTTGTCCTTGCCCTGGAGCGCGCCGTAGTGGCGCTCGTTCAGCCGCCAGGAGCGGTGGACCGGGATCCAGTGGCGGTCCGCGGACTCCAGCGCGAGCTGCGCCGTGCGGATCGCGCGCTTCTGGAGCGAGGTGTGCAGCACGTCGGGGAGCAGGCCGGCGTCTTTGAGCAGCTCACCGCCACGGACTGCCTCCTTCTCGCCCTTCTCGGTGAGGTTGACGTCCACCCAGCCGGTGAACAGGTTCTTCGCGTTCCATTCGCTCTCGCCGTGGCGGAGGAGGATCAGCTTGTACGGTGCGTCGGCCATGCGTACGAGACTAATGGACGCGCGTGACGGGTGACGGACCCGTTCAATTGACGGACTGCGTCAATTGACTGGCGACCGAGAAGACAGCCCTTGTAAGTTGCCGATGCCTGGTAAGGCACTTACAAGCTCTGGGGGAGTCCGTATGTCAGTCGCCAGTCTGAGGCGCGCCGCGAGAGACAGCGTCTCAGGGCTTCCGCCCGCGTTCTGGTGGCTGTGGACGAGCACCCTCGTCAACCGGCTGGGCGCCTTCGTCGCCACCTTCATGGCGCTCTATCTGACGCTGGAGGGCGGCTACTCCGCCTCGTACGCGGGACTCGTCGCCGCTCTGCACGGGCTCGGCGGCGTCGTCTCGTCGCTGGGCGGCGGGGTGATGGCCGACCGGCTCGGACGGCGGCCCACCCTGCTGATCGCCCAGACCTCGACGGCCGTGTCCGTCGCGGTGCTCGGCTTCGTGCACCACCCGGTCTCCATCGCCGCCGTGGCCTTCGTCGTCGGCATGGCGAGCAACGCCTCCCGCCCGGCGGTGCAGGCGATGATGGCGGACATCGTCAAGCCCGAGGACCGGGTGCGGGCCTTCTCGCTCAACTACTGGGCCATCAACCTGGGCTTCGCGCTCTCCTCCGCGGGGGCCGGCTTCATCGCCGAGTACAGCTATCTCGCCGGCTTCCTGGGCGAGGCCGCGATGACGCTGATCTGCGCGATCGTCGTCTTCGTCAAGCTGCCCGAGTCGCGCCCGGAGCGGCCGACGACGACGAAGGGCGAGCCGGACGAGCCGCAGGTGAGCATGGCGACCGTGCTGCGCGACAAGCGTTTCATGAGCGTCGTCTGCCTCTCCTTCCTGATCGCGCTGATCTTTATGCAGGGCCATGTCGGGCTGCCGCTGGCCATGGGCGCGGACGGGTTCTCCAGCGCGGACTTCGGCCTCGCGATCGCGGTGAACGGCGTGCTGATCGTCGCCCTCCAGATCCCCGTCACCCGCTTCATCGAGCACCGCGACCCGCGCCTGCTGCTGGTCGTCTCCGCGGTGCTGGCGGGGTACGGCTTCGGGCTCACCGCCTTCGCCGGCTCGATCGCCGTCTACGCGCTGACCGTCTGCGTCTGGACGCTCGCCGAGATCGTCAACGCGCCGACCCAGACCGGACTGGTCGTGCGCCTCTCCCCCGTGCACGGCCGCGGCCGCTACCAGGGCATGTACACCCTGTCGTGGTCGGTGGCGGCGCTCGTCGCCCCGCTGATGGCCGGGTTCGTCATCGACCGGTACGGGGCTGAATGGCTCTGGGGCATGTGCGCGGCGCTGGGAACGGTCGCGGGGCTCGGGTACTGGCTGCTGATGCGGGGGCTGGAGCCGGAGGAGTCGATGCCGGAGGCCGGGCAGAAGGTCGCTGAGGACGTCGCGCAGGGGGTCGGGCCGGAGAAGTCGGCGCCGGAGGTCGGGCTGGAGCTTGGCAAGGGCGCCGACGGCATCGCGCCGGAGCTCGGCAAGGGCGTCGAGGACGTCGCGCCGGAGCTCGGGCCGGAGCTCGGGAGCCGTGAGAGCCGCGAGGGCGAGCAGGCCGCGGCCGGCAAGGACGACCGGGCCGTCACTCCTGCGTGACCCGCGTCCCCGGGTGCAGCAGCGCGCACCCGAACGCGACGGCGAGCGCTATGGCCATCCCGTAGAACACCCACTGGTTCGCCTCGGCGAAGTCCAGCTGGATCGCCTGCATGGACTCGCGGATCGACGTCGCGACCGGCCCCTCGCCGCTGGGCTGCTGCCCGTCCGGGTTCCCGGTGACGGACTCCGAGATGCTGCGGGCGGCGTCCTGGGCCGCCGCGTCCGGGACGCCCTTCGCGGTCAGCGTCTGCACGACGCGGTCGGTCGTCACATGCGTGAGGATCGTTCCGAAGACCGCCATGCCCACGCAGGCCGAGTAGTTGCGTACGGTCTGCGTGATGCCGGTGACCTCTCCGTACGACGCCCCGATCGAGCGGTTGACGGCGTCGGTGGAGGCCGGGGCCAGCAGGAAGCCGATGCCGGCGCCCGCCATCGCCGCGTACGGCCACTGGTCGTGGATCGAGAGGTCCGTCAACTCCCCCGCCCAGAGCGCGAATCCGATCGCGCCGAGCGCCGTCCCCAGTTTCATCGCGGGCCGCGCGCCCCGCTTGTCGAGGATCCGGCCGCCCCACTGGGAGGCGATGCCGAAGCCCGCGAAGAAGTACAGCAGGAACAGGGCTGCCTGGTTCGGCGAGCAGCTGAGGGAGACCTGGGCGTAGACGGAGGCGAAGAAGAACACCGGGACGAACGCCAGCATCGCGAAGAAGAGCACCAGGGTGTCGGCGGTGAAGGCCCGGTCCTTGAAGACCTGGAGCTTGACGAGCGGCTCCTCGACGCCGAGTTCGTACCGCCAGAACACCACGAGGACCAGCAGGCCGCCGGCGATGCACGCCCAGGTGGCCACCGAGCTCCAGCCCCAGGCGGACGCCTGCTGAAGTCCCAGCACGCTCAGGCCCATGCCGACGGCGACCAGGACCGCGCCGGGGACGTCGAGGCGCTCGCGGCGGGGGTTGTTCGGGATGTGGGCCAGCGCCGTCAGCACCAGGGCGACGATCGCGACGGGGACGTTGACCCAGAAGATCGCCCGCCAGGTCCAGCCGGTCAGCCAGCCGCCGAGCAGCGGGCCGATGGCGGTGAGCAGGCCGGAGACGCCGAAGAAGAGGGCCAGCGCGCGCCCGCGGCGCTCCACCGGGAACACCGCGATGACCACGGCCAGCGCCGCCGGGAACATCAGCGCCGCGCCCACTCCCTGCGTCCCCCGGAAGATGATCAGCCAGCTCTGTGCGAAGTCGCCGCTCGGCACGCATCCGCACAGGACGGAGGAGATCACGAAGACCAGCGTGCCGACGAGCATGATCCGGCGGTGTCCATAGATGTCGGCCAGCCGGCCGCCGAGCGCGAAGAACGCGGCCAGGCTGAGCAGATAGGCGTTGACCACCCACTGCATCCCGGAGGCCGAGAGGCCGAGTTCGTCGGTGATGCTGGGCGCGGCGATGGAGACGATCGTCTGGTCGATGAACGTCATCGACACCGCGAAGAGCATCGCCGCCAGGGCCAGCGTCTGGTTCGGCGCTCCCCCCTTGCCTCCCTTGCCCGCGGCGCCGGGGGGAGGGGCCGACCCGGGACTTGAAGGGTCCCTTATGTCGCTCATGGGTTGATTGTCGGCTGTACAGAAGTGTCTCGCATGTCCAGCCATGCGCTGCTCTCGCGGCAGGGACGAGGCGGGTGTCGGCGCAGGTATGGAGGCAGGTACCGAAGCACGTACCGAGGCAGGTACCGAAGCACGTACCGAAGCAGGTAATTCGGCGCTAGTCGTCGGCCGGACCGCATGGCCACTGTGTGTCAGCACGGGCTCCGGCACTCCTGCCGTCCACAGACGCCGAGCGGGCCGCCGCATCCGACCACATCCGACCCGGCAGACCGCTCACCGCGACCAGCGCAACCGCCCGACAAGGAAACGAGGCTACGCCCTGTGACAATCGATCCATCAGCAGACAGACCATACGCACGAGCGGTCAGCAGGATCCTGGCGCTGTGCCTGGTCGTCCTCGGCATCACGTTCTCGCCCGTCACCACGGAACGGGCGCAGGCCGACCCGGACTGCGAGCCGCTGCAGTGCCTGACGATCTACAGCAAGCTGGAGGCTCCCAACTGGCGGGCGCTGGACATCGCGCGGGGATGGGGCGGCGACGGCGCCAGCAACTATGGACACCTCAACGTCTGGCCCGCGAACAAACAGAGCAACCAGAAGTTCGCGTTCAAGGACGACGGCGACGGCAGCTTCCAAATGGTCGTCCACGACGGCAGGAAGTGCGTCTCCGCCGAGCACCCGGGCTGGTTGGGCGAACGGGCGTGCCAGAACACCGCTGACCAGAAGTGGTATCTCCAGCCGACGCCGTCCGGTGGCTTCATGATCCGCTCGGTCGCCAACGACAAATGCCTGAACGCCCGCGGTGGGCACAGCGGACAGAACTTCGTCTTCCGCTCGAACCAGACCCAGCTCCATGACTGCGAGATGGGCGACCAGGCATCGTTCTGGAGCATCCACGACCACTCGGGCGCCGGCGAGGCGCAGGCGAACACCTTGACCATGAAGGCCCTCGCGGCCAAGTACGCGATGACCAAGTGCGACAAGGACAAGACGTACTGCAAATGGAAGGTCGACAAGACCGGCGAGCCCGAGTATGGGACTCCGGTCTGCCGTGGGTTCTCCCGGAACGGCTCCGCCAGAGACGTGCCCACGAAACTGACCGCGACGGAGACCAGCCTCCACTCCGAGACCGTGGGAGGCAACGTCCAGGACACCAACGAGATCGGTGTCACCGTGAAGCTGAACTTCGGCGACCTCGGTGTCGACCTCGCCCAGAAGTTCATCCACAGCTGGGGAAGCAACTGGTCCCGCTCCGACACCAAGTCCACGACCTGGACCCAGGACTTCACCCTCACGCTGCAGCCGGGCGAGTGGGGCTGGATAGAGGAGACCCCCTTCGTCCAGGATCTGACCGGTCACTTCACCTTCGACCGCAACAACTGGGCGGAGTGGAGCTTCGGCGACACCGGCAGCCCGATGACCGTCAGCGTCGCCCGGGGCTCCGGCACCGACGCCAAGAGCGCCGGAATGTACGAGGTCAGGAGCTCGAAGGAGCAGCCCGACTGCGGCGGCGGCAGCCGCTCGGCCGTCTCCGCGACCAGCACCCTGGTCGGCGCCCGCTCAGGTCGCTGCCTGGACGCTCCCGACTACCGGACCGCGCCCGGCACTCGGCCGGTCGTCTGGGACTGCACCAAGGGCGACAACCAGAAGTGGACCCGCACCACCGATGGCTCGCTGACCGTCCTGGGCAAGTGCCTGGCCGCCGAGGGCGGCGGCAAGTCCGCGAGCACCAGAGCAGTCCTCGCCGAATGCGACGGCTCGGACAGTCAGAAGTGGGCTTTCGAGTCCGGCAACACGGTCCGCCAGTCGGGCCTGTGCCTGGACGCCGTCAACGGCGCCACCGCCAACGGCACCGAGCTGCAGCTGTGGCCCTGCTCGCAGAGCGACAACCAGAAGTGGAAGAGGGTGTGACGCCCCGCCACGGCAGGTGAACGGCCGTACGCCCCTCCCGCTGCACGTCACCTGGGCGCCCGACGCACAGCGGGAGCGGGCCTCCCCGAGGCGCACCGCATGCGGCCGGCCTCACCGAGGCGCACCGCATGCGGCTGCGGCCGGCCCGCACAGGCGCCGTGCGTGACTGACCCGCTCGCGGCGGAGCGGCTCAGTCGCGCGCGGTCAGATGTGTGAACGCGTCGAGGTTCCGCGTCGACTCGCCCCGCGACACCCGCCATGCGTACTCCTTGCGGATGGCGCTCGCGAACCCCAGCTCCAGCAGCGTGTTGAACGCGCCGTCCGCCGCCTCCAGCACCGTCCCCAGGATCTGGTCCAGCTCCTCGGGCGTCACCACCGACAGCGGGAGCTTGCCGACCAGATAGACGTCGCCCAGGCGGTCGACCGCGTAACTCAGCCCGTACAGCCGCAGATTGCGCTCCAGCAGCCACCGGTGCACACCCGACTCGTTCTCGTCCGGATGGCGGATCACAAAGGCGTTGACTGACAGCGAGTGCTTCCCGACCAGCAGCGAGCACGTCGTGGACAGCTTGCGCGTGCCCGGGAGCGTGACGGCGTACGAGCCCGGCGCCGCGCTCTCCCACTCCAACTCCGCGTCGTTGAGCGTCTGCTCGATGACCTGCGAAATCCGCTGTACGTCAGCCATAGAGCGAGCGTACCCGGCGGCGGTGTTCGTACATCGCCGCCGTGTAGACGTCCGCCGTCGCCGCCGCAGCCGTGTCCCAGCCGAAGGACTCGGCGTGCCGCGCCGCCGCCGCGCCCATCCGCCCCTCCAGGGAGGGGTCGGCGACGAAGCGGTGCAGGGCCGCCGCGTAGTCCGCCGGGTTGTGGCCCGAGACCAGGAAGCCGGAGAAGCCGTCGCGCACCGCGACGGGCAGTCCGCCGACCGCCGCCGCCACCACCGGCGTCCCCGCCGCCTGCGCCTCGATCGCCACCAGGCCGAAGGACTCGCTGTACGAGGGCATGACCAGCGTGGACGCGGCCCTGAACCACTCGGCCAGCACGTCCTGGCCGACCGGCGGCTGGAAGTGGACGACGTCCGCGATGCCCAGCCGCGCGGCCAGCTTCTGCAGGCCCTCGGGCTTGGCCAGGCCGCTGCCGCTCGGGCCGCCGACGATGGGCACGAAGATCCGCGAGCGCAGCGAGGGCTCGCGGTCCACCAGCAGCGCGACCGCGCGCAGCAGGATGTCGGGGGCCTTCAGCGGCTGTATGCGGCCCGCGAAGAGCGGCACGAAGGCGTCCTGGGGCAGTCCGAGGCGGGCTCGGGCCGCGGCCCGGCCGTCCGCGGGGCGGAAGCGGTCCAGGTTCACGCCGGGGTGGACGACGGCGACTTTGGCGGGCTCGGCGTCGTAGAAGCGGATCAGCTCGTCGGCCTCTTCGGCGGTGTTGGCGATCAGCCGGTCCGAGGCCCGCACGATCTGGGTCTCGCCGATGACGCGCGAGGCGGGCTCGGGGGCGTCGCCCTCGGCGAGCGAGGCGTTCTTGACCTTGGCCATGGTGTGCATGGCGTGCACCAGCGGGGCGCCCCAGCGCTCGGCGGCGAGCCAGCCGACATGGCCGGAGAGCCAGTAGTGGGAGTGGACCAGGTCGTAGTAGCCGGGGCGGTGGCCGGCCCACGCCTGCATCACGCCGTGCGTGAAGGCGCACAGCTGAGCGGGGAGCTCCTCCTTGGCGAGGCCCTCGTAGGGGCCCGCGTCCACATGCCGTACGAGGACGCCGGGCGCGAGCTCGACCACGGGCGGCAGGTCGCCGGAGGTCGCCCGGGTGAAGATCTCGACCTCGACGTTGATCGCGGCGAGGCGCTTGGCGAGCTCGACGATGTAGACGTTCATGCCGCCCGCGTCGCCCGTCCCCGGCTGGTGCAGGGGGGAGGTGTGGACGCTGAGCATGGCGACCCGGCGGGGCCTGCGGTGGCCGCCGGGGAAGCGGATGCGGGGCGCCACCAGGCTCTGGCCGAGGCGGGAGACGTACTGGCTCACGTCGTCGTTCCTCCTCGCTGCGGGCACGGCAAGCTGCCGGCGTGGCAGCCTTCCACCCGCTCACAACAGCGGACTCGTTCCTTCCATTTCCTGCCCCCTTCCGCTTTGCCAAATCATTGCCGTCCTCGTCGCCGTGTCGCCGCCCCCCAGCCGCCCCCCGCCTCCCTCCGCGCCTCCTCCCGCGCCTCCCTCCGCGCGCGAGCGCATACCCTCGCCTCATGACCCGCCCCGTCGGCGCCGCGACCCGCGGGACGACCAACCCCAATCGCCTGCGCCGTATGGACCGCTGGATCGCCGCAGCTCACGGCCCCGCACTGCGCCGCAGCGACGCCCCCGTCGCCGTCGACCTCGGCTATGGCGCCGCCCCCTGGACCGCCCAGGAACTCCTCGTCCGGCTGCGCACCGCCGACCCGCGCTGCGAGGTCGTCGGCATCGAGATCGACCCGGCTCGGGTGGCCGCGGCCAAGCCGTACGAGCGGGAGGGGCTCACCTTCCGCCACGGCGGCTTCGAGGTCCCTATGGAGAGCCGGCCGACGCTGATCCGGGCGGCGAACGTGCTGCGCCAGTACGACGAGGGCGAGGTCGCCGCCGTGTGGCGGCGGCTGTGCGACCGGCTCGCGCCCGGCGGACTCCTGGTCGAGGGCACCTGCGACGAGATCGGGCGGCGGCATGTATGGGTCGCGCTCGGCCCGGAGGGCCCGCGGACCGTCACCTTCGCCACCCGGCTCGGCTCCCTGGAGCGCCCCTCCGACCTCGCGGAGCGGCTGCCGAAGGCGCTGATCCACCGCAATGTGCCGGGAGAGCCGGTGCACGCCTTCCTCCGGGACTTCGACCGCGCGTGGGCGGCGGCGGCGCCGTACGCGTCGCTGGGCGCCCGGCAGCGCTGGATCAAGGCCGTACGGGATCTGGGCGGCGACTGGCCGCTGGCGGACGACCGGCGGCGGTGGCGGCAGGGAGAAGTCACCGTGAACTGGACGGCGCTGGCGCCCAGTCCGGGCTGACCGGCGCCCAATTCTGGATGAACAGGAGCGAAAAGCCGGCGAACGAGGGAACGCGCGGGGCGTGTTGTTCGTCCAGTCAGGGGAGTGTGGGGAAGTGATCGAACCGGAGGGGACCAGTCGGGGGGCGAACTGCCGTCTGACCCTGTCGCTTTCGCGGACGTCGTGACACCATCTCGACGTCGGAGCGTAAGTTACTGACGGTAAATCACATTTCAAGGCATGCTCGGGCGCCTGCTGTCGCCCGGTGCCTGCCTGCTGTCGTCTGGTGTTGTCGGGTGTTGTCTGGCGTTCGTCCGGAGGGGGAGTCGTGAACCGACGCCGCTGTGCCGCTGCTGCCGTCTCTGTGGTCTGCGCGCTGACCGTGCTGGCGTCCCCCGGTCTGGCCTTCGCGGCCCCCGAGCCACCCCCGGCGCCCCCGGCGTCCGCCGCCCCCGCGAAGTCCCTCGAAGAGGTGCGCGAGCAGCTCGACGCGCTCTACCGCAAGGCCGCATCCGCGACGGACGCGTACAACCTCGCCGAGGAGCGGGCCGACAAGCAGTCGGCCGAGATCGTCCGACTGGCCCAGGAGATCGTCAAGGGCGAGGCCCGCATCGAGGACCTGAAGAACCGCGCGGGCGCCGCCGCCCGCGCCCAGTACCAGAACGGCGGGCTGCCGCCCGAGGCCGCGCTGGTGCTCACCGACGACCCTCAGCTCTTCCTCGACGGGGCGGGCAGAATCCAGCAGGGCCACAAGGCGACCAAGGACCTCCTGGGCGAACTGACCAGGACCCAGGCCGACTTGGCGGCGTACTCCGAGGACGCGAGCGCCGAGTGGAAGAAGCTCGAAGCCAGCCGCGTCAAGCAGGAGAAGGCCAAGAAGGAGATCAACGACCAGATCGCCGAGGCCAAGAAGATAGAGGACCGGCTGGAGGAGAAGGAGCGCGAGCGGCTTCTCAAGCTGGAGCAGCAGGCGGCCCTCAAGGCGCAGACGGCCTGGCTGAGCTCGGGCGTGCTCAAGGAGATCGACGGCAAGGCGAGCGGAAAGGGCAAGGAGGCCCTGAAGTTCGCGACCGCCCAGATCGGCAAGCCGTACGAGTGGGGCGCGGAGGGCCCGGGGTCGTACGACTGCTCGGGGCTGACGTCCGAGGCGTGGGCGGCGGCGGGTCGAACGATCCCCCGCACCTCGCAGGAGCAGTGGCGGCTGCTGCCCCGCATCGACGTGAAGGAGATGCGTCCCGGCGACCTGATCATCTACCACGCGGACGCCAGCCATGTGGGGATGTACATCGGGGACGGCGCGATCGTGCACGCCCCGCGCCCCGGGCGGAATGTGACGATCGCGGGTGCGGGCACGATGGCGATCCTCGGAGTCGTACGCCCCGACAAGTGACGGCCGCCGACAGGCAGCGGCAAGCACCTCCGCCGACAAGCCGCCGCAAGCATGCCTCCGACAGGCCGCAGCAAGGGGCGAGACGGACAAATCGACCGTGAGCTGTGAGCGGACATGACCTCCGGGTGACGGCCCGCGTGATGTTCGTCATGGGCTCTGGAGCAAGTACCTCCCCATGCGCGGCATATGACAGCGACTCTTTGTACTTCGCCATTCCGCTCCGGCGGCGGGTGACGCTATGGTCCCCGTCTGGCAGGCGTCGATCGTCGCCCGGCCATGCCCTCGGGGGGAGGGAAGGAAACAAGCACCGATGCCCGTACCCGTACCGCGACAGCGGGGCGTCCCCGCCGCGGAGACCGCCCAAGCAAGCCCCGGGAGCTCAAGCAGCTCCGGCGGCGGCTTCGGCATGGGCTCGAACAGCCCAAGCGGCTTCGGGCCGGACTCCGGCGCCCCCGCCGGCCCCGGCACGGGCTCCAGCACCCCGGGCGGCAGCCTGGGCGCGGGCTCCAACGGCGGCGATCTGACCCTCCTGGTGATCGAGGACGACCCCGCGGGCTCCTTCACCGTCCCCGAGCTGCTCGACGCGGCCGGCACCCGGGTCCGTATCCGCAGCGCCCGCAACCTCACCGAGGCGGAGCGGCTGCTCACCGACGACGTGCACTGCATACTCGTCGACCTCGCGCTGCCCGGCTCGGGCGACGAGGAGCTCGGCCCGCTCAAACACGTGCTGCGCCTCGCGCCGCGCCACGCCGTCCTCGCCCTGACGACCTCGGGCGACCTCGAGCGCGCGGCGGAGGCGGTACGGGTGGGGGCCCAGGACCATCTCTTCCGCGACGAGCTCGACGGCCGGCTGCTGAGCCGCGCCGTCCGGTACGCGGTGGAGCGCAAGCGCGCCGACCGGGCCCAGGTGAAGCTGGCCGAGTCCCGGCTGCGCGCCCAGGAGAACGCCCGCCTGGAGCGCGGGCTGCTGCCCACTCCCCTGCTCGAGGGCTCGGATCTGCGCTTCGCCGCGCGCTACCGCCCCGGGCGCTCCCGCGCCCTGCTCGGCGGGGACTTCTACGACACCGTCCGCACCCCGGACGGCACGGTCCACGCGATGATCGGCGACGTCTGCGGCCACGGGCCGGACGAGGCGGCGCTCGGCGTCGAACTGCGCATCGCCTGGCGCGCGTTGACCTTCGCGGGCCTGTGCGGCGACGAGCTGCTGTCGACGCTCCAGCAGGTGCTCGAGCACGAGCGGGAGAGCGAGGAGATCTTCGCGACGCTCTGCACGGTCGACATCGCCCCGGACGGGCGACGGGCCGGGCTCTGCCTGGCCGGCCACCCGAGCCCGCTGATCGCACGGCACGGGCGGGCCGCGCAGCTGCTTCCGTACGAGGACAGCGGCCCGGCGCTGGGCCTGCTGCCGCGCGCCCGCTGGCCGCGCCGCCAGGTGGAGCTGGGCGCGGCGTGGAGCCTGATGATGTACACGGACGGGCTGATCGAGGGCCGTCAGGGGCCGGGCGCCAAGCAGCGGCTCGGCCAGGACGGCATGGTCGACATGATCAACCGCCAGCTGGGCGCGGGCCTGGAGGGCGAGGCGCTCTTGGAGACGGCGGTCTCGGAGGTGCGCGACCTGAACGGCGGGGAGCTCACGGACGACGTGGCGGTACTGCTGCTGAGCAGGTCGAGCTCGCGCGGCTGAGAAGGGGCGCGGGGGCGGCTTGGCGTCTGCGGGCTCGGCTGGTGCGCGAGGAGCTCCGGGGCGCGGCTGCGGGGCGTGGACGGCGAGGCGCGCGGGCCCTTGACGCTATCGGGCGGGTGACGGCGAGGCGCGCGGGCCTTCGACGCTATCGACCGCCGTTGTACGGGCCGTACGGACCGTCGCTGCTGGAGCCGCCGCCGCGGCGGCCCTTCCCGGAGACCTGCTGGAGCGCGGGCCGGACGTCCACGAAGAAGACGATGGTGGCGATCAGTCCGGCGATCGACAGGAACAGCACGGACACGAAGAGGTTCACCGCGACCGTGACGCCCAGGATGACCAGCCAGAAGGCCTTGGTCTTCTTGTCCGCGGCGCGGTAGGCGTCCTCGCGTGCCAGCGCCGCCATGACCAGCGCCGCCACGGACGTGACGACGAAGACGAGGTCGAGGACCAGCCAGAGTGTGAAGTCGAATCCCGCGCGCAACATCGCTGAGCACCGCCTAGTGAGTGGTTAGTAGCGCCTCGCGGCCAAGGTACCGGGATAACGCGCCGGGCACCCTAGGAGTGCCCGGCCCGTTTTCCGGCGTGCGTGCGCTGTGCGCGGCGGCGAGGCGCCGCGGGGCGTGTCCCCGCGAAGCCGTGCTCGGCCTTACTTGGCCGGCGGCGCGGTCTTCTTCGCCACGGGCTTGCGGGGGGCCGGGGCGGCCTTGCGGGCCGGAGCGGGCTTGGCCTCGGCCTTGGGCTGCTCAGCCGGCTTGGCCTGGCTCGCCTTGGCCTCAGCCGGCTTGGGCTGGGCCGTCTTGGCCTCGGCGGGCTTCGGCTTCTCCTCGGCGTTCGGCTCGACGGCCACGGCGATCTCGGCGATCTCCTCGGCGGCCTCGCCACGCCATGACCTCACGGCCTGCTCGCCGTGCTCGGCGACCTTCTCGTACGTCTCACGGGCCTTGACGGCGTACTCGGCGGCCACGCCGACGCCGCGCAGCGCGAAGTCCTGGGCGCTCTCGCCGAACTTCTTCAGGTCGGTGTCGAAGCTCTCGAGCACCTCGCTGACCTTGGCCTGCACGGTGGCCTGGGCCTCCTTGGCCTGGCTGGTCACCTTCTCCTGCACGACCTTGGGGTCGGCGTTGCGCACGGCCTCGATACGGCTGGGCGCCTCGGCCTTGATCTGCTCGATGATCGACGGGACCTTCTTGGCCTGCTGGAAGGCCAGATCGGCGGTTCCGGCGGCGAAGTAGAAGGGCGTCGGGTCGGTGACTGCCTTGCGGATGTCGTCGGTGATGGCCATGACTGTGGTCCTCCCGGATCGCAGGTCAGAGTTGAGGGTTGTCGGCACCGCTGCCGTCGGCCGTGCGGGGGCCGTCAGCGGCGGCGTCCATGGGCTTCGCGCTCTCGTCGTCGAGCCCGTTCTCCTTGCGGAAGGATTCGTAGATCTGCAGCAGCACCTGCTTCTGCCGCTCGTTGATCGAAGGATCGGCGAGAATCACCGCTCGCGTCTCCAGCTCCTCCCGCTCCCGCTCATCGAGAATCCCGGCGCGCACGTACAGCGTCTCGGCGGAGATCCGCAGGGCCTTGGCGACCTGCTGGAGCACCTCCGCGCTGGGCTTGCGCAGCCCGCGCTCGATCTGGCTGAGATACGGATTGGACACCCCGGCGGCGTCGGCGAGCTGCCGGAGCGAGAGCTGCGCAGTGCGCCGCTGCTCGCGCAGGTATTCACCGAGATTGCCGACGTTGAGCGATGCCATGTCCCGATGGTGCAGCACCCGCGCTAACTATTGCAAGCACATGCTTGCAAAAGTGTTCCAGACAACACTCGACTGGCCGATGTGCCTCGCAGCGATAGATGTCACTTCGCAGCGCCGCTGTCACCAGCTGGCCCGATGCGCGGGGCCCAGGGGTGCGACAGCACCTCCGCAGCCCCCCTCTCCATAACCCGTAGCGCGAGGAGCCGGCACGCCGCGTCACTCGACGAGCCAGAGGACGATCACCCGGACGAGCTCCACTGGGAAAGCGCATGCACTCGAAGACCGGACACACCTCCTCCACGCCGCGCGGCGCGCGCTCCGGGCGACCACCCCGGTCCGTTCCCAGCGAAGCTGACAGGGTCCCGGAAGGCCTGCCGCATGAGCCGAATGGACCCCGCCTGAGACATCGCCACATAGCCCACGGCGAGCCTCGTCGAGGCAGCCTTAAGCGCTCGAACCACACACCCTTGCGCGCCCAAGAGGAGTAAAGTAACGCTCGGATCGCGCGAGGCGACCCCCCTCTCGCGCGCACATAGTGCGGTAGGCCATCCACAAGCGTAGGGACGGACTCCATGGCCAGCTTCCGGAGCGAGATCCGCGAAGGCGACATCCGGCGCCTCGAAGAGAAGGTCGCCTCAACCAACTACGGGGCTTACCTGCGTCGGATCACGCTGAAGCGAGTACGCGGGTTCAAAGATCGAGTTGTCAGCTTCGACTTTCCCGTCACCGCAGTAGTGGGGCCCAACGGCGGCGGCAAGACGACCATCCTCGGAGCTGCTGGCATCGCCTATAAGGACATCGCTCCGGGCGACTTCTTTGCCAAGAGCGGCAAGTACGACGCCAGCATGAAGGATTGGGTCATCGAGTACGAGATCATCGACAAGAAGCTCAACCCACGCCTTCCCCTACAGCGGACAGCGAGTTTCCCTCAGCTGAAGTGGAATCGCAAGGCGGTCGTACGTCCCGTACTTCTCTTCGGAGTGTCGCGCACAGTTCCCGCTACCGAACGCAGGGAACTCGTCAAGGCCGTAGGAAACAAGTTCGTCGCCGAAAAGGAGGTGGCTCTTTCAGCTCCGGTAGTCGCCGCAGTGGAGAAGATCCTCGCCAAGGAGATGCAGGGCTGCAACCGCCTTTCGATCGACGCGCATGGAAGGGCTACGATGTTCGCAGCCCGAAACTCCAACGGCAGCGAGTATTCCGAATTTCACTTCGGGGCTGGCGAAGCCAGCGTCATCCGCATCGTCTCGGACATCGAAGAGGCGCCCGATGGGGCAATGATCCTGATCGAGGAGATCGAGAACGGACTGCATCCCATCGCCACTCGCCGTATCGTGGAATACCTGATCGAAGTGGCCCTGCGCAAGTCGTGCCAGGTCATCTTCTCAACGCACAGTAACGACGCCTTGGACCCACTGCCGTCTAAAGCTATCTGGGCCGCCTACAACGGCGAGGTCCTCCAAGGGAAGCTGGACATCAAAGCACTTCGAACCATCACCGGCCAGATCGACGCCAAACTTGCGATCTTCGTCGAAGATGCTTTTGCCGAACTCTTGGTGACAACTGCGCTTCGTTACCACGGAGGGATCGAGCTCGATGCGGTCAAAATCCACGGAATGGGGGGAGTCGACCCCGCGATCAAAGTCAACGAGCAGCACAACCTTGACCCCACTTCGAGTTTCCCATCTGTCTGCCTCGTCGATGGGGACCAGGCGCACAAGGCGGATCCCAAGCGTCGAATCTGGACGCTGCCCGGCGAGGGAGATCCCGAGGCCCACATCTTCGACGTCGTACTAGGGCGCCTGGAGCACGTCGCTGCGAGGCTTACGGTCTCCATGCAGCTTCCGACCAGCGCGCAGGAGCGGGTCAAGCAAGTGGTTCGCGATCGAGCCTTGACTAACCGCGACCGCCATGTCGTTTTCGAACAGATCGGCGAGGACTTGGATTTCACAGCCGGAATGGTCGTCGCCAACGCGTTCCTAGCCATCTGGGCACAGGAGCGTCCAGACGAAGTCAGCACCCTTGTAGGAAATTTCGATACCCTCATCCCCAAAAGGTGAAGTCAGCCAACAACAGTCGCCCCACATGCGCGACACGCCCCACGGAGTTGCCTTTAGGCAAGCGGAGTGACGGAATTCGCTATTCTGGTTCCGTGTGCGTGGCTTCGTGCGCCGACAGAACTGTGCTCGCGCCGGTATGACGGGCTCGAACTTGTGTCGGCGCGGCTGCTCGCGTTCTCCAGCGTCGCTCGTAGGACTCGCCGCCGAAGGATCGAGAGCTCATTGCCGCCCTGCTCATTGAGCGCCATACGGCGACTGTGGCGACGGATCCCCATCCAGCCGCAGTCCGCCGCCCCGAACGAACCCCTGGCTCAAGGCAGGCGGGCAGTCCGGCGTCGCGTTCGAAGGGAACGCGGGACCGCGAACGTCTGCCGTCCTGTCCGAGGCAGGCATGGGGACCGTATGGCCTTGTCCCTCGCAGCTACCCGCGACGTCCTCCGGTCCACCACCGGCGCCGCGGGGCGGACGGCGACTGCTCTGGGCTCGTCGGCGCCGCCGGCCGCCAAGAGGTGGCCGCGTCGCCCAGCACGGCCGTACGGATCGCCGTCCAGTCCTCGGCACGCCACCAGTTGAACAACTCCACCGTGCTGATCACCTTCACCGGCAGCGACTCCAGCGAGGCGACGAACTCCGGCCGCGAGTACACCTCCGCCGTTCTCTCCGACGGGTGCAGCTTGTGCTGATGGTTGACGATCAGCACACCGTCGGAGACCGGCTCGTCCGGCTGCAGCTGCGGCCAGGTCTCCAGATGCCGTTGGAGATGCCCGACGAGGTGCTCCTGCGCGGGCCCGGAAACGCCCTTGACCTCCACCAGACGCGCCGACACACCTTCGGCGCTGACGAGCAGGTCGGCTGACTTCGTACCGCCGAGCTGCTCGTCTAGATCGACGGTATGCATCCCAGCGTCGGCCAGGACCTGCGCCACCGCGTTGACCAGCTCGGAGCCGCTCCCGTACAGCAGCCCGTACCGCACCGGCTCCGCCTTCTCCTTGGCCTCCCGCAGCGTTCGCTCCAACTGGCGCTTTTCGTCGGCGTACTGCGCCTCCAGGTTGTCCAGGGTCTGCCGAGCGGTCTGTTCACCGACGCTCTGCAGATCGGGGTCGACGAAGTACGGCGACCGCGCCCTACGCAGTGCACCGGGCACGTACTCCGGCAGCGCCCGATGGACCAGCCAGCCCAGCACGTTGTCCCAGCTGGTGCCGTCCGGGATCACATACCAGCGCTGGCTGCCCGCAGGTGACGTCCATGCGGCGACTACCGGGTCCCCCAGGGCGTCGACCAGGATGGGGTCCAAAGCGCCTTCGGCAGGGTGGTCCTCAGAGCCGGAGCCATCGCCGCGCTCCAGGTGTACGCCGCGCAGGTGCAGGCTCCACCAGGGGGAGCCTTCCGGACGGGTCAGCAACCGAATCGCCAGGTCCCGGTCAGCTCCGCTCAAGTCCGGCGCGATCTGGGGTCGCGTCCCGGCGGGGAGGCGCTGCCCGCCGACGCTCGTGAAGAGATCCCCGACGTTCACGGACGCGTCGCCAGACCACAGCGAATTGTGCGTACGGTCCTCGTTGACCTGCCCGATCACCGCGAGCACGAGGGCGATCTCGCCGCGCTGGCGAGCGCCGGCAAGGAGCCGCTTCATCTCCGCGGCACCCCGGTTGTGGGAGTAGCCCGGCGACAGAGCTGCGGGGCAGTCGCTGCTCTCCGCCCCCAGCCACCGCGGCTGAAGGCCGTGGCTCGGCCAGTCCACGTCTGCCGGGACGCGCATCGGTGCAGGACGGTCCCGCCCATGCTCCTGCCACTGCCTCAACGTCCGATCCCGCTCGGATCCGGGCTCCGGCTGTCCAATGTGCACCGGCACCAAGCCGGAGACAGAACTGCTCATCGCCGCAGGCTAACACCAAGACCAGGCACCTGACCTGGGAAAAGCAGGTAACCCCTTCACCGTGAGCCAGGCACCGGAAGTGCACTAGACGGGCCCACACGCCACGGTGGTGCCGTTCAGAACACCCTTCGGGCAGAGAACCGCCCCGACGGCTGCGGTGTTCATTCCCGTTACCTCAGGACGGCGTCGCCCTGGCGGGCATCGCTTGCGGCGGCCACGGGGTGCCGAGCAACCATCTGCACAGGGCTGATCACGAACCTTTCCCCTGCGAGCGAGGCACCGTGGCCACTACGGTGACCAGGACGAACGGGGGATCAGCCAATGGAAGACGTACAGGACTTGCTG
Organism: Streptomyces sp. NPDC051907; assembly: GCF_040681075.1. Classification (NCBI taxonomy): domain Bacteria; kingdom Bacillati; phylum Actinomycetota; class Actinomycetes; order Kitasatosporales; family Streptomycetaceae; genus Streptomyces; species Streptomyces sp. NPDC051907. The sequence continues at coordinate 21,477 of NZ_JBFAYB010000017.1, forward strand.
GCTCAGTACGGCCAGTGGCGCCGAGACGAGACCGCCTCGTACGACGATCGGGCCGAGCAGCTCGCTGACATCGTGACGTTGCTCCTGGGACAGTCCGTACCCGGTGACTCCGTCCAGCGATACGACCACGAGGACGGCCCCTGGGTCTCGCCCCTGGGCGGAAGATGTACGCGAGAACGTGCTCCGTCCACAGCTCCAGCGAACCCGCACCGTTGACGAGCACGAGGAGATTCTCCGGAGCTGGTGACAACATGATTGAGAACAGCCCAGAAGTGACAACTACTGCGCGCATCCGGTGACAGAAAGCGCTGAGATCCTCGGAAAACCGCCCAGGTCAGCGGGCGTCATCGGTGACAACAATCGCTGCGAGTCACAGCCGAGCCGGGCCGGACAGCCGTCGCGCGCCCCGAGCCGTCCGGCCCGCCGCAGCCGCGCCCGACGCCGCTCGTGGTCGCAGTGGCCACTTTTTTGTGGGTACTTGGCAGTGGATCACTGGGCGGCGAGTCTAGTGAGGGGCGGTCAGCCGGGCCCCGATCCAGGTGAGAAGGAGAGTGTCGTGTCGCTTCAGGAGGCTGATTCGGCCTCGGCGAGCCTCTCCATACGGCGGTGGCCCCAGTCGGAGAGGGGCTCCAGCAGTTCGGAGAGCTCCCGGCCGAACGGCGTCAGGGAGTACAGGGTCTTCAGCGGCAGCACGTCGTACGTCTCCCGGTGCACCAGGCCGTCCGCCTCCATCTCGCGCAGGGCCTGAGTCAGCACCTTCTCGCTGAGGCCCGTCAGCCGGCGGCGCAGTTCGCCGGGGCGGTGCGGGCCCGACTCCAGCAGCCAGAGCAGGTCCGTCTTCCACTTGCCGTCGATGACGGCGATCGCTGCGGTTACTCCACAGGCACTCGTGTCCTGGGCACGACTGCGCGTCATTTCCGTCCTATTCGTTCATATGTGTCGCTATTTTTAAGGGAGTTGAGCCATGTCCACATCCTCTGAACAGTCTGCCGTCACCGTGCTCGGACTGGGGCCGATGGGCCGGTCTCTGGCCGGCGCCTTCCTCGACGCGGGTCTGCGGACCACCGTCTGGAACCGGACGCCGGGCAAGGACCAGGACCTGGTGGAGCGGGGCGCGGTCGGCGCCCGATCGGCCGAGGAAGCGGTCGCCGCGAGCGGGCTGATCGTGGTCTGCGTCGTGAACTACGACGCGTCGGACGCCGTGCTGCGGCGTGACGCGGTCGCCGAGGCGCTCAAGGGGCGCACCGTCGTGAACCTGACCGCCGACACCCCGGCCCGGGCCCGGGAGACGGCGGACTGGGCGGCCGCGCACGGCATCCGGTATCTGGACGGCGCGATCATGACGCCGACCGCGACCATCGGGACCCCGCACGCGGTGTTCATCCATAGCGGTCCGCAGGAGCTCTACCAGGAGCATCTGCCCGTACTGGAGGCGCTCGGCGGCGCCCACACCCACCTCGGCGAGGACATCGGGCGCGCGGCGGCCTACGACATCGCGCTGCTCGACATCTTCTGGACCGCGATGGCGGGCTGTGTGCACGCCCTGGCCGTGGCGAGGGCCGAGGGCATCACCGCACGGGAGCTCGCGCCCTTCGCCAAGGGCATCGGCGCGATCCTCCCGCCCGCCTTCGAGGAGGCCGCCGAGGAGCTGGACAACGGCACGTTCTCCGGCGAGGGCAACCCGCTCACCTCGGCTGTGTCGTCCATGGCCCACATCGTGCACACCTCCGAGGCCCATGGCATCGACGCCGGGGTGATGCGTGCGGCCGAGGGCATGGCCCGCCGCGCCGTCGGACAGGGGCACGGCGCGGACGGGTTCATCCGGATCGCCGAGGTCCTCGGCCGGCGCTGAGGCCCGTCGGCGGGTGGGCGGCGGGCGCGGTCCACAGGGGGCGGGCGGCGTCGGAGCGGCGGGCGGCGTCGGCTACCGCTCCCCGGCCCCCTCCTCGTAGGGGAACCGGGCGAGCGGGGTCTCGCCCTGGAAGAACGTCTTGGCCCGGAGCACCGCCCGCCTGTCGTCCCGCACCTGGCCGGGCCGGGAGCCGTTGCCCAGCAGCACCCCGCCGAATCGCATCCGCAGATACGCCGCCGTGTGGTTGAGCGTCGTCGCCATCCCGCCGGCGACGACCTCGTCGTCGTCCGCCATGACCGTCACCCCCCACAGGGTCCGGCCCGCCATCCGCTTCTTGAAGTCCGAGCCCGGCGCCGTCAGCCAGCCCGACCAGTAGTCGAGGTAGCGCTTGGTCTGCGCGGAGAGGTTGTACCAGTACAGGGGCGAGACGAGGACGATGTCGGTCGCCTCCAGGGTGGCCTGCCGCAGCGACTCCTCGTTCTCCCCAGCTGACCAGGAGTCGGTCTCGTGCCGCCCGTCCTGGAAGTCGGGCAACGGCAGCGAGGCCAGGTCCACCCAGCGCTGCCGTATGCCCGTGGGCAGCTGCTCGGCAGCGGCGCGCGCGAGGATCTCGGAGTTGCCGTCGGGGCGGGAGCTGCCCAGGACGAAGAGGAACGAGCGGTCGGTCGCTGCCGGACCGCCGCTGGGGACGGCGATAGTGGTCATGGGGCTCTCCATCGGTACGGATTCGAGCGGACGTCGGCTGGCGGTGACGACGACGACGTACGCGCGAAACGCGGGCTGTGACGCGACGTTAAGCCTTCACATCGGTGGGAGGGTCAACCCCGGCTGGCTGTCCCCAGCTCGAGCGGCCGGTGTCAGTGGCACCCGTGGCAGTGGCGCCGGTGTCAGTGGCATCGGCGCCGGTGTCAGTGGCGTCGGCGAGGATCTCGGGCATGACGACAACGACCGCCGCCGACTACCTGTGGTTCGAAGAGCGCTTCCCGGAGCTCGCGGAAGCCTATTGCTGCACGCTCATACAGGACGTGGCGCCGACCGACCTGCTCCGCCGCCTCGACGGACGGGACGAGCCCGCGCTGACCGGAGTGGACGCGGTCGTGGAGGCGGCCTACGAGCTGTCGCAGGAGTCCGACGGCAGACGTCAGCTCATCGCCATGACCGCCGTCGGGTCCTGGACCCTGCTGATCGAGCCCAACGGATATCTCGGGGTCACCGAGGACAGGGCCCTGCCCGCCTCGGCGGGAACGCGCTGGGTGTCGCACTTCGTCAACGTCAACGGCGTCGACGCGTTCCTCTGGGCCGAGGACTGCGAGCGGCGCCTCTCGTTCGAGCCGATGTTCCCCGACGAGCGGTGGGGCGCCGCCCCCGACGGGCTGCTGGACGCCATGCACCGCATCGGGTTCCACTTCGGAGAGGACAGCCCCGAGCACGACCTCTCCCCCTTGGCGGCGTTCGCCCTCGCCGAGCATCTGACCGGCGCCGCCGTCACGCCGGAGCTGCTGGAGGACACCGCGTTCTCCTGCTTCAGCGTCGACGTGAGCTAGTCCAGCGTCGACGTGCGCCAGTTCAGCGTCGATGTGCACTGGTCGGCCGACGCCCTCCGGCACCGGTCACTTGAAGGCCGCGACGTTGCGCGCCGCCCACTCGGCGAAGGCGCGCGGCGGGCGGCCCGTGACGCGTTCGACGTCCGGGCTCACCCGCTGCTCGGCGGGCGACGGCGTGCCCAGGATGCCGAGGGTGACCTCCACCACCGGCTCGGGCATGAAGTGGAGCATCTGCGCCCGCGCCTCCGCACGGGTCTGCTCGACGAAGTCCACCGGCTCGCCCAGCGCGTCGCCGATCGCCGCGGCCTGCTGCCGAGGCGTCAGGGCGGCCGGGCCGGTCAGCTCGTACGACGCGCCTGCGTGGCCGTCCTCGCGCAGCGCGACCGCGGCGACTCCGGCGATGTCCTCGGGGTCCACGGCGGGCAGCGCGACGTCGCCGAAGGGCGCGGCGACGGCTCGTCGCGTCCGGACCGACTCGGCCCACGCGAAGGCGTTGGAGGCGAAGTTGCCCGGCCTCAGCATCGTCCACTCCAGGCCCGACCGCTTGACGACGTCCTCCAGCCCCGGGGAGTGGCGGCCGGTCCCGACGCCCAGGGAGGACAGGTAGACGACCCGCCGCAGCCCGGCCGCCCGTGCCGCCTCAAGGACGCCGCTCGGGTCGCCGCCGGTCGCCAGCAGCTCGCCGGAGGCCATCAGGAACAGCGCGTCGGCCCCGTCGAGCGCGGGCTTGAGGCTCTCCGCATCGCCCAGGTCCGCCCGCACCCGCCGTACCCCCTCGGGCACATCAGGCGCACCGACCCCTCGCGAGACGGCCGTCACCTGCTCGCCCGCCGCCGCCAGCGCCCGCACCAGCGGCCGCCCGACATTGCCCGTCGCTCCCGTCACCACGATCATGTTCGCTCCAAGTCGTCGATTCCTACGCGGACTTGGCTTGTCCACGTACTCAACGAAAGCTACTGGCGCAGGCATAGTAGGTACCTAGAGGAAAGTAATGGAGAGAGGGGCTCTTTGTGACCGACGCCACACCTCCCACGACTCGTACGGCGACCGGCGGCGGCGTCCCTGCGGCCCCTGCCTGGACCGGCGCCCAACAGGCCTGCCCCATCTCCCCGGTGGTCGACATCGTCTTCAGCCGGTGGACCACGCCGATCCTGTGGGCGCTCCACGAGTACGGACGCCAGCGCTTCGTGGAGCTGGAGCGCCGCATCGGCACGATCACCCCCAAGGTGCTGACCCAGCGGCTGCGGCAGCTGGAGCGCGACGGGCTCGTCCTGCGCACCTACTACTCCGAGGTCCCGCCGAGGGTCGAGTACGAGATCAGCGAACTGGGCCGCAGCCTCGCGCCGCTGTTCGCGACCCTGGCCGAGTGGTCCGCCGGCCATCTGGACGAGGTCGAGCAGGCGCGGGTGGAGTACGACGCGAAGTAGGGGATGGAGGGAGGGGGGGACGGGGAAGGGGGCGGGGAGACGGAGCCGGCCCCGCGCCCCCGGGACCCCACGTCCCCTCGTCCCCCGCCGTCGGCCCCGGCTCAGTCGTCGAGGACGGCCAAGTCCAGGCGGCCCACCCGCTCCGGGTCCGCCAGGATGTCGATCTCGACGATCTTGCCGCCCGCGATCGTGAAGCCCATGACCGCCATCGGCCGGCCGTCGACCACCGTGACCACGCCGGCCCCGCCGTTGACCAGAGCGGGCCGCGCGAAGCGGGAGGCGTGCTGGAACATGAGCGCCCGGCCGGCGACCGCCGTCGCGCCCCGGACCTCCCGGGCCATGCCGAGCATGTCCGCGCCCGTGTCGGCGCGGAGCACTGCCTCGGGGTCGAGCAGCGAGACCAGCGCGTCGAAGTCGCCGCCCCTGGCCGCCGCGAGGAACGCGTCCACGACCTCCCGCTGACGCGCCAGATCGTCGACCGGCGCGGCGGCCGCGCCCTGCACCCGTCGGCGGGCCCGGCTCGCCAGCTGCCGCGCCGCCGTCGGCGTACGGCCCACCATGGGGGCGATCTCGTCGAACGGCACCGCGAACATGTCGTGCAGCACGAACGCGAGGCGCTCCGCGGGAGACAGCGTCTCCAGAACGACCAGCAGCGCCAGGCCCACCGAGTCGGCCAGCAGCGCCTGGTGCTCGGGGTCGACGCCGTCCGGGCTGCCGACCACCGGGTCGGGGACGCGTACGTCCAGGGACTCCTCGCCCCTCGACCTGCGCGAGCGCAGCATGTCCAGGCAGACCCGCCCGACCACCGTCGTCAGCCAGCCGCCCAGGTTCTCGACGTCGCTCGTGTCGGCGCGGTCCAGCCGCAGCCAGGCCTCCTGCACCGCGTCGTCCGCCTCGCTCAGCGAGCCGAGCATCCGGTACGCCACCGCTCTCAGATGGGTCCGGTGCGCCTCGAAGCGCTCCGCCAGAAACTCGTTCCCGTTTCCGTGCACGTCCCCGTTTCCGTTCGCGTTCGCGTCCTCGTTCTGGTTCGCGTCCATCGCTCACATCCCTCGTCGCGGTTCTTCAGAGCGCTGACGAACGAAACCCAGAGGATGTGACAGGAAGCGGAGCAGCACGTCGTTGAAGGCCGCCGGGCGTTCGAGGTTGGGCATATGGGCCGCGCCCTCGATGACATCGAGCGCGGAGCGCGGGATCAGCGCCGCCATGGCCCGCGCCTCGTCGACGGGCGTGTACGTGTCGTCCTCGCCGACCACGACCAGCGCCGGCACGGTCGCCGCGGCCAGCGACTGCCGGTGGTCCGGCCGCTCGGCCCGCCCGCGCAGGGCCGCCGCCGCGCCCTCGGGGGCGGTGGAGCGCATCATGCCGAGGACGTGCCGGGCGACCTCGGGGAGCGCGGCGACGTTGTACGGGGCGATCATCTTGGCGATCACCTCGTCCGCGTAGCCGCCCATCCCATCGGCGAGCAGCCGGTCGGCCATGGCGTTGCGGACCGCCTTGCCCTCCTCCGTCTCGGCGACCGGAGAGGTGTCGGCGAGGACGAGGGCGCTCACACGCTGCGGAAAGAGCCGGTGGAACTCCATGGCGATCTGCCCGCCCATGGACAGCCCGCCGACCACGGCCCTCTCCACGCCGACCCGGTCGAGCACGGCGGCGGTGTCCCGGGCGAAGTCCGCGAACTCGGTGACTCCGGGGACGACCGCGCTCTCGCCGTATCCGCGCAGATCGGCGGCGATCACCCGGTAGCCGGCGGCCGTGAGCGCGGCGGTCTGCGGGGCCCACATGCTGCGGTCGAAGGGATGACCGTGAACGAGGACGACGGGCGTACCGTCGGCAGGGCCCTGGTCGTCGTAGCGGATCGAAGTGCCGTTCACCGTCAGCGAGTTCATGGGGATCACCCTAGTCAGGGCCATTGGCCGTGGGGCGGGCACTCCGCCAGCTCCCCGCCCGTACTTCGCCCGCAGCCCGCCCCCTCCCCCGTCAGTCCGCGCCGAGTTCGGCGGGGAGCGCGCCCGTGTGCAGGACGTCAAGGCGCGAGACAGCCCGCGTCAGGACCACGTACAGCCGGTGCAGCCCCCGCCGCTCCGATCCCGCGATCGAGGACGGCTCGGCGACCACCACATGGTCGTACTCCAGCCCCTTGGCCACGCTCGCCGGGAGGACCGTGACGCGGGCGTCCGCCGACAGCTCGTCCGCCGACGCCGTCGCGATGCCCGCCGCCGTGAGGGCCGCGCGCAGCCGGGCGGCGTCCGGGGCGGTCGCGATCACGCCGATCGAGCCCTCGTACGCCAGGGCCGCCCGCACCGCGTCGACCGTGGCCGCGGCGAGGTCGTCCACGCGGCGGATCGCCAACCGGCCGTCGGCGCGCAGCGACCGCGCCGGCGGTACGTCCACGTCCAACGCCGTGACCAGCCGGTTCGCCAGGGCCACGATCGCCGCCGGGACGCGGAACCCGGTCGTCAGCGGGACGACCGGGGCGTCTTCCTTGCCGAGGTGGGCGAGTTGGCCGGGCCAGCTGCGGGCCGCCCAGGGGGTGGTGCCCTGGGCGAGGTCGCCGAGGACGGTCAGCGAGCCGAAGCCGGCCCGGCGGCCGATCGCGCGGCACTGCATCGGGGAGAGGTCCTGCGCCTCGTCGACGACGACATGGCCGTAGCCGTCGGGCCGTTCGATCAGGCCCGCGAGCTCGTCGAGCAGTACGAGGTCCGCCGCCGACCACTTCGCCGAGCGGTACGAACGCGGGGGCCTCGCCCAGCGGATCGCCTCCTGCTCGCGCGCGGTGAGGAGCGGATCGGCGGGGTCGGCGAGCAGGTCCGCCAGCACCTCCTCCGGCCGCGCCTTCGGCCAGGCCGCGTCGACGAAGGCGGAGACCGGGCGCGCCCTGCCGATCTTCTGCACCCACGCGTTGCCCATCGGCCCGGCCCGCCGCTCCGCCTGGAGCTGGACGGCTCGTACGACGCGGCTGCGGACGCGCTCGCGGCCGACGGCGTACGGCGGCGCCTCCGCCCGCACCTGGGCGACGATCCGCTCCAGCTCGTCGAGCGGGACGCGCCAGCGGTACGAGCCGTCGGGCACGGCCACCTCGTCGGCGGGCGGCGACACCCTCGCGTACAGCGCGCGGTGCAGGACGTCCGCCATCCGGGCGTCGTGCTTGACGGCGGCGGCCCCCTCGCCGTCCTCGTACCCCACCGGGTGGCGGGCGATCTCCTCGTCGATCGTCGACTGCCGGACGCCGACCTCGCCGAGCGAGGGCAGCACTTCGGCGATGTAGGAGAGGAAGGTGCGGTTGGGGCCGAGGATCAGCAGCCCGCGGCGCTGGATGCGCTGCGGATAGGTGTAGAGGAGGTACGCGGCGCGGTGCAGGCCGACCGCCGTCTTGCCGGTGCCGGGCGCGCCCTGCACGCAGAGGGTCTCGGTCAGCCCGGACCGTACGAGGTCGTCCTGCTCGGGCTGGATGGTGGCGGCGATGTCCCGCATCGGGCCGACGCGCGGGCGCTCGATCTCGCCGGCGACGATGGCGCTGGCGGGGGCGGGGGCGAGTGGGCTGGCCGGGACTGGGGCGGGTGCGGTGTCCGGGACTGGGGCGGGTGCGCTGTCCGGCCCCGGGATTGGGGCGATCGCGCTGTTCGAGTGTGCGGCGGGTGCGCTGCCCGGCCCGCCCGGCCTGCTGGCTGACGCGGGCCCGCCCGGGTCGCTGGCTGCCGCACGCCTAGCCCGCCCGCCGGCTGCCGCGGGCCCGCCCGGCTCGCCCGCCGCCAGGTGTTCGTCCTCGAAGCTGGTCAGGTCCGCCGAGTCGCCCTTGCTCCAGGGCGCCCAGCCGAAGCGGCGGCGTACCAGCACGCCCTGCGGATCGCGGGCGCTCGCCTGGTAGAAGGCGCGCGAGACGGGTGCGCGCCAGTCGACCACCAGGGGCGGGGCGGCGGGGTGCTCGGAGACGCGGCGGCGGCCGATGTGGTGGCTCTGGCCGTCCTCCTGGTCGAGTCTGCCGAAGAAGAGGGGGCTCTCGGGCAGTTCGCGCAGCTCCTTGGCGTAGCTGCGCAGGTAGTAGCCGAGGGCTTCGGCGTCGGCGCCGGACGCGGAGACGTCCGCTCCGGTGACGACGTGGTGGGCGGCGCCGTCGACCATGGCGGTCATCGCGGCGCGGCAGGCGTCGTGGTAGTCGCGTTCCTCGCTGAGTGCATGCTCGAGTGCCGTCATTCCATCGAGAATAACGTAACCGAGTTACATTTTTTACTGAGTTCTACGAGATCTGCCCCAGGCCCCTGCGCAGCTGCGCGAAGGCCAGCTCCGCCGCGTCGACCGCCTCCGGCAGGACCTGGTCGGCGCTCTCCCCCGCCGCGATCCGCCGCACGTTCTCCTCGGCGAGGATCCGCTGCACGGCGACGATCTGCCCGGCCGCGAGACGCGCGCCGACGCCGTCGCCCAGGGTCCCGCCCAGGGCCCGCGCGAGCGCCTCCTCGGACCGGCGCTGGTACCCGTGCATACCGGCCACCAGGCTCGGAGTCCCGTACAGCATGCGCTGGAAGGCGAGCACGTTCACGTCGTCGTTGAGTCCGGTGATCGGGTCGCGGCGCTCCAGGCCGTCGAGGAGGCGCCGGTGCAGCGCGTCCAGCGGGGAGACGCCGGCGGGCCGGCCCGCGACGACCCGGGCGGCCTCGTCCTCGTGGTCGGCGAACCGGTGCAGGACCAGGTCCTCCTTCGCCGGGAAGTACCGGAAGAGGGTCGGCTTGGAGACGTCCGCGGCGGCGGCGACCTCGGCGACGGACACCCGGTCGAAGCCCCTCTCCAGGAACAGCCCGATGGCGGCGTCCGAGATGGCGCTGTACGTCAGTCGCTTCTTGCGCTCGCGCAGACCCATTCCACCCTCGTCAGCACTCATGCTCCGCAGCCTACGTCGACGGCGAGAACCCCTTGACCTCAAGCCGTCTTGAGGTTCCAGACTCTTGCTGCGGGCGCCGGAGAATCCGGAGACGCCCGCCCTGACAGGGGGAGTGGACAGCATGCGCGTGGCACAGGTGAGCGAGTTCGGCGGCCCGGAGGTCCTCGTCCCGGCGGAAGCCCCGAACCCGCAGGCGGGGCCCGGCCAGGCGGTGGTCGCCGTCTCCCACATCGACACGATCTTCGTGGAGACGCAGGTGCGGGCGGGGGCGTTCGACGGGTACTTCCCGGTCGAGCCGCCGTACGTTCCCGGCGGCGGCGTCGCCGGGACCGTGCGGACGGTCGGCGACGGCGTGGACGAGTCGTGGGTCGGCCGCCGCGTCGTCACCGCCCTCGGCTTCACCGGCGGCTACGCCGAGCAGGCCGCGGCCGACGCCGCCAAGCTCGTCGCCGTCCCCGACGGGCTCGGACTGCGCGAGGCCGCGGCCCTGGCCCACGACGGCGTCACCGCCACCGCCCTGATGGAGGCCACCGGCATCGCAGCCGGCGAACGGGTGCTGATCCTGGGCGCGTCGGGCGGCATGGGCGTCCTGCTGGTCCAGCTGGCGAAGGCGGCGGGCGCGCGGGTCGTCGCGGTGGCGCGGGGCGAGCGGAAGACGGCGCTGGTACGGGAGTTGGGCGCGGACGCCGTCGTCGACGGGGCGCGCCCTGACTGGACCGACCAGGCCCGTTCGGCGCTCGGCCCGGCCGGAGCGGACGTGGTGCTGGACGGCGTCGGCGGCGAAGTCGGCCTGGCCGCGTTCCCGTTGACCGCCGACGGCGGCCGCTTCTCGGCGCACGGCGCGCCGACGGGCGGCTTCGCGCCGGTCGACGAGGCGGAGGCGGCGCGCCGGGGAGTCAAGCTGACGGGCATCGCCGAGCTTCAACTGCCGGACGAGGAGTACACCCGCCTCGCGGCTCACGCCCTCCGCTTGGCGGCGGAGGGCGGCCTGCGTCCGGTGATCGCCGAGACGTTCCCCCTGTCGGGTGCGGCGGAGGCGCACCGGGCGATCGAGGGGAGGGGTCTGGTGGGGAAGGTTCTCCTGCGAACGGAGTGAGGGGGGTGGGGTGCGGGCAGCCGCGGGGCGCTGCCCCGGACCCTGCGCCTCAATCGCCGGGGAAACCCAGCCCGTCCGGCGATTGAGGACACGGCCGAAGGCCGTACGAGGGCGCCCCCCGGGGGCGCGGGTGCGTGCCCTGCGCGGGCAGCCCGCGGGGCGCTGCCCCGGACCCCGCGCCTCAAACGCCGGCGAGGCTGAGTTTGCGCCTCAATCGCCGGGGGGGCTGAATGCGCGCCTCAAACGCCAGCGGGGCTGGTTTTGGGGGCGGAGCCCCCAGTTACGGAACCGGGCGGGGTGGGGGACAGCCGCCGCCGCGCCCAGCGATCAGCACGTCCACCCCATCCAGCACCCTCTCCAACCCCCACCTGAACTCGTAGTCCGGCGAATCCGCCTCGTACAGCACGTTCGACTCCAGCAGGCGGACCAGCGCCGGGTGGCGTTCCGGGTCCGTCAGGCGTTTCAAGGTGGTCGCCGTGCGGGTCAGCGTCTGTTCGGGGGTCAGGCCGCTCGCCGCCATCGCCGCGCCGAGGTCCGCCATCAGCAGCGCCTCGTTCCGGACGAAACCGCCGACGAGCAGGACGACCGAGATCTTCTCGCCCTCGCTCAGCCCGGTGGACTCGAGCGCCTGGAGGCCCTGTTCCCACCAGGCCACCGAGTTGGGGGAGGCCGGGGGGCCTGAGATCGGGATGCGGAGCATCCAGAGGTTGCGGTGGACCACCTCGCGCTGCGCCCACGCCCATGCCGTCAGCGCCTCCCGCCAGCCCGCCTCGGGCCCGGGGGGCGCTGGCGGCGCTCCCGTGGCCGCCTCCTGCATCAGGATGTAGAGCTCGTCCTTCGCGGCGACGTACCGGTAGAGCGACATCGTCGAGACGCCGAGCTCCTTGGCGACCCGCCCCATGGAGACCGCCGCGAGCCCCTCGGCCGCCGCGAGGGAGACCGCCGCCTCGACGATCCGGTCCAGGCTGAGGCCGGGCTTGGGGCCCTTCGACGGGCGCTCGCGCAGGCCCCACGCGGCTTCGAGGCTCGCGGGCAGCCCCGTCTCATCTCCGTCGCGACCGCTGCCGCTGCTGTCCGTCATCGCCCTCCGCCCTCCGCCTTCTGCCGCTCCCCCGCTTGACGCACATCCTAGTAATGCGTAACCCTTACACAGTAACGCGTATGTCATACGCAGTGCCGATCGCGGGTTCATCGCGGGTCCATAGCGGGTCACCAGAAGGAGCGCCACAGCCATGCCTCAACCACCGGGACAGCACGCCCCCGAGCCCACGTCCGACTCCGACACGGCCATCGAGGCCCACGGCCTGCGGAAGTCCTACGGAGAGGTCGAGGTCCTCGACGGCATGGACCTGCGCGTCGAGCGCGGCGCCGTCTTCGCGCTCCTCGGCCCCAACGGCGCAGGCAAGACGACGACCGTACGGATCCTCGCCACCCTCACCGCCGCCGACGCGGGCCGTGCGCGGGTCGCCGGGTACGACGTCGTCGCCGACCGCGCCCGCGTGCGCCGCGCCATCAGCCTCACCGGCCAGTTCGCGGCGGTCGACGAGAAGCAGACCGGCGAGGAGAACCTCCGCATGATGGCCAGGCTCAGCGGCCTGTCCCGCCCGGCCGCCCGCCGCCGCGCCGCCGAGCTGCTCGAACGCTTCGGCCTCGCCGACGCGGGCCGCCGCCAGGCCGTCACGTACTCCGGCGGTATGCGCCGCCGGCTCGACCTCGCCGCCGGCCTGGTCGGCGACCCCGAGGTCGTCTTCCTCGACGAGCCGACCACCGGCCTGGACCCCCGCAGCCGCCGGGAGCTCTGGGAGGCGGTGCGCGAGCTGTCCGCGCGCGGTGCGACCGTCTTCCTCACCACGCAGTACCTGGAGGAGGCCGACCAGCTGGCCGACCGCGTCGCCGTCGTCGACCGCGGCCGGCTGGTCGCCGAGGGCACGGCCCAAGAGCTCAAGTCGACGGTCGGCGGCCACCGCCTCGACCTGGTCTTCCGCGACGCCGACGGGTACGGCCGCCACGCCTCGCGCGCCGCCGTCCACCGCTCCCCCGAGACCCTCACGCTCGGCCTGCCGACCGACGGCAGCGCGGCGCACGTCCGAACGCTGCTCGACGAGATCGACCCCACGCGGTTGGAGGTGGCCCGCTTCTCGCTGCACACAGCCACCCTCGACGACGTGTTCCTCAGCCTCACCGACGCCCGCAGGGAGCCCGCGCATGTCTGACGTCCTCGCCTCGCCGACGCTGAGCGCGCCGGCGCCGAACCCTGCGGCCCGGGCCCCGCTGACCGCCGCGCTCACCATGACCGCCCGCAGCGTCCGCCTCAGCCGCCGCAACGTCGACGCCGTCATCACCTCGATGATGCTGCCGCTGATGCTGATGCTCGTCTTCGTCTACTTCTTCGGCGGCGCCATCGACACGGGCACGCAGTACGTGACCTACGTCCTGCCCGGCATCCTCATCCTGTGCGCCGCCTTCGGCGCGGCCTCGACCGCGGTGAGCGTGAGCGAGGACATGAAGGGCGGCATCATCGACCGCTTCCGCTCGCTGGACGTGAGCGGCACGGCGGTGCTGGCCGGGCATGTGGCCGCCAGCACCGTACGGAACCTGTTCTCCACGCTGCTCGTACTCGGCGCCGGCCTCCTCATCGGCTTCCGCCCCTCGGCCTCCCCGCTGGGCTGGCTCGCCGCCGCGGGCGTCCTGGTCGCGTTCCTGCTCGCGATCTCCTGGCTCTCGGCCGCGGTCGGGCTGCTCGCCAAGACCCCGGAGGCGGCGGCCGGGTTCACCTTCTTCATGATGTTCCTGCCCTACCCGAGCAGCGCGTTCGTACCGATCCACACGATGCCCAGCTGGCTCCACGGCTTCGCCGAGCACCAGCCGGTCACACCGCTGATCGAGTCCCTGCGCGGCCTGCTCCTCGCCCAGCCGGTGGGCACGGCGCCGTGGACGGCGCTGGCGTGGTGCGCGGGGATGCTGGCGGCGGCGGTGGGGGCGTCGGGGGTGCTGTTCAAGCTGCGTACGGCATAGGGCGATCGCCCTCCGGACCCGACGGACCACCCGCCGGACCCGACGGACCACCCGTCGGACCCGCGGGACCGCCCGCCGGACCGCCCGCCGGATCCGCGGCCGTGCGCCGCCACTCGGCGCAGGCCAGCGCTATCCGCCCGGCCCCGGGCGTCCTGCGCGCCCCCAGCGGCCCGCGCGCCGCCCGCAGCACCGCCTCGATCCCCGTCGCCGTCCGCTCCAGAGCGTCCCGGTCGGGGCGGCGGGCGAAGGACAGGGCCAGTCGGATCACATCGATGTGGACCGACTGGAGCCGTTCGAAGTCCAGATAGATCCGCAGCGCGCGGCGGTGCCCGGCGAGCGCGGAGGGACGGCTGTGGGCGAGCGCCGTGCGCCAGGCCCGCAGCGCCGCCTTCCGCTCGGCGCGCCGGGCGTACCGCGTCCGGGCCAGATGAGAGGCGATCTCGTAGACCGGATCGCCGAACAGGGCGAGCTCCCAGTCGATCAGGGACAGCCGCCCGTCCGGGCCGACGATGAGATTGCCCCGGTGGACGTCGGTGTGCAGAAGCGTGAACGGCCGCTCCCCCAGCTGCGACGACGCCCGCTCCAGCAGCCGCCCGAACGCGTCGTCCGGCACGTCCAGCGCGGCGAACAGGGTGTGGAAGGCCTTGCCGTGCCGCCCCTTCACCTCGCTCTCGGTGAAGTCGACGAGCGTACGGAGGAAGCCGGCGCAGTCGCCGTCCGCGGGCCAGTCCTCGGGGCAGGGCGGCAGCAGCCGGGACGGGACGGCCGCCGTCTGCCGGAACAGCTCGCCGAGCGAGTCGATGTACGGACGCCCCACCGGCCCCTGACGCCCCACCAGCTCCAGCAGCGGATCGCCCGAGGCGAAGGAGTGCACCGTGAAGCCGGGCCGCTCGGCCAGCACCCGCGGGCTGCCGTCCACCCGGTCCCCGATGGCCGCGAGGAGCTCGCTCTCCGGCCAGATCCGCAGGTTGAACTGGACGGCGTCGGTGATGGGCGCTCTCAGCTTCACGGGCGTGCCCGCGGGCAGGGCCACGGAGCCGGCGAGCGCGGGCGGGAGCTCCACGCAGTAGTTGCGGTGGTAGTAGCCGGTGAGGGGAGTTCCCTCACCGGCCGCTCGGTACAGCGACTCCCAGCTGTCCACGACCCGGCCGGAGGCGCTGCGGGCTACATCGGGCATGCGGCTCCTGCGCTCTCGAGGCCGACGTCACGACTGACGGCCGTCCCCGGCCGCCGGTCACCTTCATACCCAAGAGCAGTGAGCGCATCAAACCCCTTACCGCGAGGGAAAGTTGACGGTCTGCGGCAGCATGGCCGCGAGATCCTCGGCGAAGTGCTCGGCGCCGGCCGCCGCCAGCCGCGCCCGCTTGTGCGGTCGCGGGTGGTAGCCGATGAACCGCACGCCCGCCGCCCTCGCCGCCTCGGCGTCGGCGGGCGAGTCGCCGATCATCACGCTGTCCGCGGCGGCCGTGCCGGTGGCGTGCAGAAGCCGTACGAGGCTGTGCGGAGCGGGCTTCATCAGCTCCGGGTCGTCGGGCCGGCCGACGACCCGGTCGCCGAAGTACTCCTGGAGCCCGTGCAGCGCGAGGTGGGCGCGGATCGCCGGCTCGCAGTTGTTCGAGGCGACGGCGAGCAGCTTGCCCTGGTCGCGGAGCCACGCCATGAGCTCCTCGGCGCCGTCGGTGGGCACGGCGGTCTCGGCAGCCTCCGTCTCCGCCTCGGCGAGGTGCTTGCGGACCGCGGCGAACAGCCCCCGCGCGTCGTCGGGGTGGGCGGCGTACGTCGTGAGCAGCACTTCGAGGGGGTCGCTGACGCCCGCGACACGGGCGGCCAGCGCGGGGTCGGCCGCATGGACGATCTCGCGCAGCTCGGCGGCGATGCCGGGCGCGGTGCGGTGGGCGAACAGACGGCACACGGGTCCGTCGAAGTCCCACATGACAAGGGAGGCACGGGAGAGCAGCTCCCGCAGTCGAGAAGGGGAGGTGAGCAACACGATCAGTCGCCAAAGTCCGCATCTTGGGCCAGGAGGTCCCAATAGGAGTCGAAGAACGATTGCGCTGTCTCCACCTTCAGTGCCTGGTCAGGCTTGGAGTACGGAAAGAGCGTGGCGCCGAGGCCGAGCGAGTTGAGGGTTGTGCCCTCCTGCTCCTCCCCCTCGACGGGATCGGGATCCGTGCCCTCCAGGGTGTAGTAGCCCTCGAGCAGCAGATCCTTGTTGAGGAGATACATCTTGCTGGTCGGCGTGAGGCGTACGGTCCTGATCTGGACCGAGACCTCGTGGACGAGCCGCTGTCGCTTGAGGGTACGCAATTCATGGCGCAACGACTTGGAGCAGCTGATCAGCGTGGCACGGTGTCGCTGACGCGGCCGCTCGTCGTCCGGGTCGTGCAGGGACACGGGGAAGGCGAGCTTGATGGCGGGGTCGGGCAGCATCAGCCGCAGAGAGATGCTCCGCGGGCGGATCCTGCCGTCGTGGATGCGGGTGATCTGCGCCCCCAGTTGCCGATTCATCGTCTCCGAGGTGAGGGAGAAGACGTCCATAGTGATGTCATCGGCTTCGAAGGCGGCTTGAAGATGGGGCTGGAGCGTCTCCAGCGCGGGCCGCGCGAAGGCGGGGGCGGAGGATCCGGTCTGGTGGCCCGCGGGCGCCGCGGCGCGGCCCGCGCCGGGCAGCACGCGGGCGCCGCTGCCCTGGCGTGAGGCGATCAGCCCCTCGGCCTTGAGCAGGTCCAGCGCCCGGGAGACGGTCGCGCGGGACACGTCGAAGGTCTTCATCAGCAGCCGCTGCGGGGGCAGGAGCTTGTCCGCGCCGTACTCGCCGCTGCGGATGCCGTCCCTCAGCTTGGCGGCGACGTACTCGTACTTCCTGCCGTCTTCGTCTGGCGGATCGTGAGTTGCCACCGTCCCACCGTACAACTCCCCTACCCCCGGGCGTAATTGGTCTGCCGCAAGAGGCAGGTTCAGGCCACTTGCGTCCGACCGGTCAATTTCCGGTCAACTACCCGATCCAATAGTCGTACAAGTTTGCCGGTCACTGAGGAGCGGGAAGACAAAAGACAAGTCAACCAGCCTAATTTGTCTGCAAGTTGACTGCTTGACCGACTCTCACGGGGCGCCCGAGCGAGTACAACGGCGTGCGGGCACAGGCGCTCCCCGCCCTTTCTGAAGGAGGGGACCCCCATGCCCTTGCTCGCCCTTGTACTGGCCGTATTCGCCCTCGGCTTCGAGCAGCTGATCCAATGGCAGTTCGGCGCCATGGGGGTGGTGGGCCTCGCGATGCTGACCGTCGGCCTGAAGGCCAAGAACACGACGTGCACCAGCATCGGCGCGGTCATCCTCGTGCTGCTGATGGCCCAGCCGGGTCAGTGACCGCCGATGACCAGGCCGATGAGCAGGCCGCTGTCCAGGCCGGCGGACGACCAGAACCCGCCGACGGACCACAACCCGCCGACCGACCAGAATCCGCCCACGGACCAGAACCCGTCGAGCGCTTAGAGCACGTCGACCGCTCGGAGGGCGTGAGCGCTCAGAGCACGTCGACCGCTTAGAAGACGTCCGGGCACCATGCGCGGCGGGCCGTGCGGAACACCGCGTCCGCGACCGCCGCCGCACCGGGCGTCTCCTCGGCGACGCGGCCCAGCGCGGCGAGCCGCTGAGCGGACTCGTCGCCGAGGTAGAGCGTCCCCAACTCCCTTACGTCCAGCACCAGATCGGGCGATGCGGCGGACGGGGCGCAGACCGCGCCGTCGGGCGAGGCGTCCAGCCTGAACCGCCCGTCGGCCAGGCCCGCGGCGTCGTGGAGCTCCAGCGTCAGCGTCGCGGACACGGTGTACGAACGGGCTTCCAGGGCGCGTACGACGTCGAGGATCCGCACCCACAGGAAGTCCGCCTGCGTACGGACGTGGGCGGCACGCGGGTCGGGGAGGAGGAGAGGGAGGAGGTCGTCGGGGGCGCGGTAGCCGGACTTGACCGTGGTGATCCAGTCCACCGAGCAGACGAAGTGCCACAGGGCGCGCTCGGCGGCGGGCGTCAGCGCGATCAGATCGCGGACGGTGGCGGTGTTGAGCGGCTGCTTGGCGTCGCCCCACTTCTCGTCGGCGTGGTAGACGATCATGCCGTCGACCTCGCCGGTGGCGGAGCGGTACAGCGCGTAGTACGGCTCGGTCCAGGGGTGGCCGGGATCCTGGGCCTGGCCGGTGTTGATCTGCCACCAGCGCTCGTCGCGGCTGACGACGCCGTGCTGGCGGGCGGCGAGACGGGCGTGGAGCTCGGGCCCGAACTTGCGTATCTCGTCGCCGTCGGCGAGATCGATCCGCCCGCCGTCCCAGGGCCCGGCCCACCGGGGGTCGAGCCCGGCACGCGGTACGTCGACGGACCACTCGGTCATCCAGGCGGCGGGCCCGAAGCCGTACCGTCCGTAGATCGGGTACTCGGCGGCGATCAGCGTCGAGACGACGTCGCCCCGCTCCTTGGCCTCGCCGAGGTCGGCGGCCATCAGCCGGCTGAGGAGCCCGCGGCGGCGGTGGGTGGGCGAGACGGTCACATTCGACACGGCGGAGGCGGGTATGGAGGCGCCGCCGACGGCGGTGAGCCGCTGCTCGAACGACCGGAACGTCGCGACGCAGCGCCCCTGCTCGAAGGCCCCTCGCACCCGGCTCATATCGGTATGCGCGAGCCGCGAGGCGACCTCGTCGTCGCCCACGACGGGGGTCCGCAGAAACCCGGTGTTGAGGGCCCGCAGCCAGGCGGGAAACTCGACTTCACTGACGATACGGGTGTCGACGCTCATAGGGCCACGCTAGGCACGGGGGGCGGTGAGATGCACGTGGGTTTTCTGGGACGGGTGGGGAGCGGGCCCTCGGGGGACGGTGCGTGCCCTGTGCGGGCTGCCCGCGGGGCGCTGCCCCGGACCCCGCGCCTCAATCGCCGGCGAGGCTGACTTTTCAGCCCGTCCGGCGCTTGAGGACACGGCCGAAGGCCGTACGGGGCGCAGCCCCCCGGGGCTAGGGCGACGTGCCCCGCGTCAAACGCCGGCGGGGCTGAAGTTGCCCGCCTCAAACTCCCCCAGAGGCTGAAGTCGGGAGACCAGGTCGCTCAGGTGAGCAGGTCGTCTACCTGCGCTTCGCCCTCGCGGTACCTGCGCGCGATCTCTCCGCTGCAGTCGTCCGTCGTCCGCTGCAGTTGCTGTCGGCGCCGTGAGACCTGCTGTTCGTAGCGGACCAGCCGGCCCATCGCCGCGTGGAGCTCGTCGTCCGTGCGCGCCTCGAGGTCGGACAGCTCCACCTCGGACAGCATCTCCGCCGCCAGCCGCCGGTACTCCTCGCCGCGGGGCGTGGAGAGCGTCACATGCCGGGCCGACGTCCGGTGCCGAGACGGCGCGTCCGCGAGGATCTCCGAGAGCCGGTCGACGACCGGGGTCTCGGGGTCCGCGCGTCCCGCCAGCTCCGCGCGCAGGATGTCGATCCGGCCCTGGAGCAGCCGCCGCACATAGCTGAGGTCCGCCTCGTCGCGCTGCGAGTCGCGCCGCAGCGTCCGCAGCTCGGGGAGCCGGAGCGCGGCCAAGTCGTGCTGGGTGTGCTCCGGCAGCACGTCACCGCTTCTCTGCATCGGCGGCCTTACGGCACGAGTCGTCGTGGGCGTGGATACGGGACCGGGCGACTGCCCGGCGCCAGATGTGCTCATATGCCTAGATCCGTCCCCTCGACCGGTGCATGGGGTCTCCCCCAGCCCGGAGGGCCGAGGGGAAGCACCGCCTCCCGTGCATCGTGCCACTCGCAAGGTCCCGACGCAGGCGCTCTGCACCCGTTCGGCCCCAGATAGGTTGGTCTGTATGCGTGCAGTGGTGCAGAGAGTCGACGGCGCGAAAGTCGTCGTGGCAGGCGAGACGGTCGGCGAGATCGTCGGCGAGGGACTGTGTGTGCTGGTGGGAGTCACCCACGAGGACACCGTGGAGAAGGCGGCGCAGCTGGCCCGCAAGCTCTGGTCGGTCAGGATTCTGGAGGGTGAGAAGTCCTGCTCGGACGTGAATGCGCCCTTGCTGGTGATTTCGCAGTTCACTCTCTACGGGGACGCCCGGAAGGGGCGCAGGCCCACCTGGAACGCCGCCGCGCCCGGCGATGTGGCCGAGCCGCTCGTCGACGAGGTGGTCGCCCAGCTGCGGGCGCTGGGGGCGCACGTGGAGACGGGCCGGTTCGGAGCGGACATGCGCGTCTCGCTCACGAACCACGGCCCGTTCACGGTGATCGTCGAGGTGTGACCCCCAAGAGACAGCGGCAGTGGCTACGGCTCGACCACGAGCTCCTGCGCCGCCGCCGTGTCCCCCGCCATCAGCTCCGCGTCCACCGGCACATTGCGCTTGACCAGCGCCAACGCGATCGGCCCCAGCTCGTGGTGGCGCGCCGACGTCGTGATGAAGCCCAGCTGGCGGCCCTCGTCCCCGTCCGCCGCGAGCCGGATCGCGGTGCCGTGGCCGGGCAGGAGCACCTCGCTGCCGTCCAGGTGCAGGAAGACCAGCCGGCGCGGCGGCTTCCCCAGGTTGTGGACGCGCGCGACCGTCTCCTGACCGCGGTAGCAGCCCTTCTGGAGGTGGACCGCGCTGCCGATCCAGCCCAGCTCGTGCGGGATCGTGCGGTGGTCGGTCTCGAAGCCGAGCCGCGGGCGGTGGGACTCGATGCGCAGCGCCTCGTACGCCAGGATTCCGGCGGCCGGCCCGTTCCCGGCGGCGAAGGACTCCAGGTCGGCGCGCGGCAGGAACAGGTCGCGCCCGTGCGCGGTCTCCCGTACGACGACGCCCTCCGGCGCCTCCGCGATGGAGCCGGCGGGCAGGTGCACCACCGCGAACTCCTCGGTACGGTCCGTCACTTCGACCCGGTAGAAGAACTTCATCGACTCCAGATAGCCGATGAGGGCCTCCTGCGTGCCCGGCTCCACATGCGCCCAGACCGTCTCGCCGTCGTCGACGAGGTACAGGGCGTGCTCGATGTGGCCGTTCGCGGAGAGGATCAGCGCCTCGGTGGCCTGGCCGGGCGGAAGGTCGCTCATATGCTGGGTGAGCAGCAGGTGCAGCCAGCTCAGGCGGTCGTCGCCGGTGACGGCGACGACGCCGCGGTGCGAGAGATCGACCAGGCCCTTCCCGTCGGCCAGTGCGCGCTGTTCGCGGAACAGATCGCCGTAGTGCGCGGCGACGCCTTCGTCACGCCCCTCGGCGGGGACCGCGCCGGGCAGGGACAGCAGGGGGCTCTTCATGCAGATAAGCCTACGACTCGGTAGCCGAGCATTTCTTGCAGCGTCCGAAGATCGCGAAGTGCTTCATGTCCGTGTCGAAGCCGAAGGTCTCGCGCAGCTTCGCCGTGAACTCGGCGGCGACGGAGACGTCCGCCTCGATCACGTCGGTGCAGTCCCGGCAGACCAGATGTATGTGGTGGTGGCGGTCGGCGAGGTGGTACGTCGGCGCGCCGTGGCCGAGGTGGGCGTGGGAGACCAGGCCCAGCTCCTCCAGGAGCTCCAGGGTGCGGTAGACGGTGGAGATGTTGATCCCCGCGGCGGTCTTGCGCACCTCGCCGAGGATGTCGTCGGGCGTCGCGTGCTCCAGGGTGTCCACAGCCTCGAGGACAAGCTGGCGCTGCGGAGTCAGCCGGTAGCCGCGCTGCCGCAGATCGCTCTTCCAGTCGGTGCTCACCACGCCGTCCAGTGTAGGTCCGACGCACATCGCCGGACCGGCTGATTTCACAGCCGGTCCGGCGATCGGGCACAGACCGGGTACAGCAGGACGCGGGCGGCCGGGGCGGCGGCTACGTGCGGCGCCTACTTGAAGAAGGCGATTCCGTCGTCCGGGAGGTCGCCCAGGCTGCGCGCCATGTCCGCGACCTCCTCCGGGGTGACGACCTTCTTCAGGTGCGCCGACATGTACGGACGCAGCGGAACCTCGGGCGTGGACTTCTCGCCGACCCACATCAGGTCGCTCTTCACATAGCCGTAGAGCCGCTTGCCGCCACTGTACGGGCCGGAGGCCGGGGTGCGGGCGACGGCGTCGGTGACCAGGTCGATCTGCGGCTTCTTGTCGGCCAGCTCGCCGTACCAGATCTCGACGACGCCCTGGTCGCGGACCATGACGACCTCGACCTTGCGGTCCTCGTCGATGCGCCAGTAGCCGGACTCGGACTCCAGGGGGCGGACCTTCTTGCCCTCGGCGTCGAGCACCCAGGTGCGCGAGACGTACTCGATGAAGTCCCGGCCGTCATGACTGAACGTGACGGACTGGCCGAAGTTGCACTTCTCCGCGCCCGGGAAGTCGGAGACGCCTGCGCCCTCCCAGGTACCGAGGAGGAAGGCCAGCGGCACGAGGCTGGGGTTCAGGTCGGAGGGGATCTCGATCATGGAGGCTCAGTCGATCTGTAGAGGTGTGGTGGCGCGATCTGCGGTGGCGCTGATCAGCGCTGGCCCTGGTACAGCTTCTTCACGGCCAGTCCGGTGAAGGCGAGCACGCCGACGCAGACGAGGACCAGAAGGGCTTCGAAGAAAACGATCACGGGGTGCTCCTCGAATGAGCGGTACGGGCGGAACGGGCCGGACCCCAGCTTAGTGGGCGGGGGCCCGGCGCTCTCGGCGAGGTCGGCGTGGGCGGGCGACGAGGTGGGCGTGCGCGGGCGGCGAGGTCGGCCTGGGCGGGCCGCGAGGTCGGCCTGCTCGGGCCGCCGGGGGCTCGCTTCCCGGTCAGCCGAGGAGCTGGTTCTGAAGGATCAGGGTCTGCTGGAAGGGCACGCGCGCGGCCTCGCCCTCCCTGTCCTGGACGACGAGGGCGAGGGTGTCGCCCGCGAGGATGTACGCCTGCCGCACCTGGCGCTCGTCGTACGGCTTCGGCTCCAGGTACACGTTCGACGTCGTCCCCGGGACCGCGCCGGACGCCTCGTACGTCTCGTCCAGCTCGGTCGTCGGAGCGCCGGTCAGGGCGGCGCCCCCGGTCACGCCGATGCCCAGCTCCTGGTCCTTGAACGATTCGGCGAACGCGACCGAGTTGAACTGGAGCAGGTAGACGCGCGCCGACGTCCCGTCGGGCATGGTCCAGCCGCGGGCGGCGACATGCCGTACGGAGTAGTCGACGAGGGCCTGCCGGAGATCGGCGCGCTGGTCCTTCGCGTACTCGGAGAGGTAGCGCTCGCTGGGGACGAACCCGCCGTCGAGCTTCTCGTCGACGCGGGCGCCGCGGGGCGCGGGGATCAGGAGCTTGCGCAGGTCGGCGTGGTGGACCTCCGCCTGGTTCGCCTCGGTGAAGGGGCGGGGCGCGCCGGCGGGCAGCGCGGGGAGGGAGAGCGCGGGATAGTCCCACCGCCCGTCGCTCCTGGTCCCGAGCCCGGGGACGTCGGTGCGGTCCAGGGAGGCGATGCCGAAGGCGGTCCCGCTGCCGACCCCGGCGAGCACGATCAGCGCGACGGCCCACGGCACGACGCGC
Organism: Streptomyces sp. NPDC051907; assembly: GCF_040681075.1. Classification (NCBI taxonomy): domain Bacteria; kingdom Bacillati; phylum Actinomycetota; class Actinomycetes; order Kitasatosporales; family Streptomycetaceae; genus Streptomyces; species Streptomyces sp. NPDC051907. The sequence goes on from NZ_JBFAYB010000017.1 coordinate 44,732, forward strand.
CGGAGCCGGCGAGCGAGGGCGGAGGGGGGTGCGGGGGCGGGGGGCGGTTCGGGGGCGGGGGCGGCGGCGGCCGGCTGCGGCGCGGCGGGCGTGTCCGTCGCGGCGGTGTCGGTTGTGGCCGCGGCCGTGTCCGTCGCGGGCGCGTCGGTTACAGCCGTGTCCGTCGCGGCGGTCTCCGTCACAGCCGTCTCCGTCGCGGCGGGCTGCTCCGGGGGCACGGCGTCCGTGCCCTCCCGCCTGGTCTCGTCCGTCATACGTACTCCCCCGGGGACGCGATGTGGTCCAGCTGTTCCTTCGCCAGGTCCGCGGCCGCCGACGTGTCCAAGGGCGCCGTGCCGTACGCGGTCAGGCCCACGATCAGGTCGCCGTCGTACGCCACGCACCTCATCGCGTCGAGGTCCAGCTCCGGCGTCTCGGGCTGGAGGAAGCACTTCGCCTTCTTGTGGCCCTCGATCGCCGGGCCCTTGCGGAGGCCCTCCGTCGACTCCGGGTCGAACTGGGACGCGTACCAGCTCTGGACCGCCTGCTTGTCCTTCATCCGGCCGACGTAGACCTCGACCACGAGGTCGTTCCCGTCCGAGGTGTACGAACGCATCGCGAAGCCCTGAAGCCCCGCCTCCTCCACGCGCTTCTCGTACTCCCTGCGCTGCTTGCCGGACAGGCCCTTGCCCATCGTCTTGAGCAGGGCCGCGGCCTCCTTGCCGGAGAGCTCGCCGTCGTTTCCGTACGCCTCGATGTCCGGCCCGAGCCGAAAGCCCTCGGGCACGGGGGCCAGCCTGCGGCTGAGCGGGGTGTCCGTGCGGCCCTTGTCCGCGTTCTTCGCGGGGTCCTCGGACGGCTTGCCGTCGGGCTTCTGCCACACGCGGGTGGGGACGGTGCGGTCCGCGCCGTCGATCGCGTACGTCGTGTACGCGAGCCCCCCGCCGACCACGCCGAGCACCAGTACGACGGCCAGGACGCGAGAGACGAGGAAACGCTTCCTCGCACGCGTCACCGCCGCCACGGGCTCGCCTGGCTGGACTGGCTCCACCGGCGGCGCTGGCTGCGCCGACTCGACTGGCGCGACCGGCTGCTCGGCCTCGGCGAGCACAACAGTCTCCGCAGGCTCTGCGGGCAGCGCAGGCTCCGCGGGCACAGCAGGCACCGCAGGCTCAGCGGCCTCCGTGGTCCCCTCAGGCCCCATGGGCTCTGCGATCTCCGCAGGCCCCGCGCGCCCCGCGGGCTCCGCAGCCCCTACAGCCTCGGCCGGCTCCATCGGGACCCCGGACTCGACCGGCTCCACCGGCTCCGCCCCGTCCAACAGCTCCGCCGCCGGCACCGGCACCCGCGCCGCTCCGTCCCCCGACTCGATCGAGTCCATCCGCTCCCCCGTCATCACAGCCGCCCCAACTGCCGCTCGGCCAGCGTCCGGATGTCCTTCTCACTGATCGGAGACGTGTCCGACATCGATACCTCGACCGCCACATCGCCTCGGTACGCGATCGCCCAAGCCCGGTGCAGCGGCCAGTAGTCCGACGGCTCCTCGCTCTCCACCACGTAGTACCGGCCCGTTCCACTGCCCTTGAGCGCGCCTTCGGCGCCGTCGGACATCGCGCTTTCGTCGTCCAGGTACGACATCTGCTCGTCCGCGTACTCCGACGCGCTCATCCAGGTGCCCGAGCGGAACTGGATCAGGACGACGTCCGTCTCCCGGTGCTCCCCCTCGTCCCAGGACGTCGCCGCGATCCGCCGCACGTCCGCCTCCGCCAGCGACTCGAACACGTAGTCCTGGCCTCCGAAGCCCATGGCGTACGCGTCCAGCCGCAGCAAGCCGTCCCCGAGCCACGGCCGGACCGCCTTGCGCGCGCCGGCCGGCTTGGCGACCAGCAGCTTGCGCAGATCCCCGTCCGTCCGCACCCGCCGGTCGTCCTTCGCGGTCAGCGGCTCCGCGGCCGCCTTCCCCTTGGGGAGCGGCGGCGGGTACGCGAGGTCGCGCTGCGACAGGGGCGGCAGCGGGGTCGGCGGGCGTTCGGCCTGGACTCCGTAGCCCACGGCCGTCCCGCCGACGACGCCGAGCAACGCGGCCACGGCGATCAGCACAGCGGTACGACGACGCCTGCGCGGCGCCGGTGCTTCCTCTTGCAAAGGGTCCCCCCACGAGACCTGAACCGCGAGTTCCGTAACTCGCGCACAGAACTGACCCACGAGGGGTCAACGAGGTTGTACCCATGCGCATTACAGTTCGGTATATGGCGAAGAAGCTCGTGATCAAGGTGACCGCCGGGGCCGACGCACCCGAGCGCTGCTCCCAGGCCTTTACGGTGGCGGCCGTCGCCGTGGCCAGCGGCGTGGAGGTCTCGCTCTGGCTGACCGGCGAGTCCGCGTGGTTCGCGCTGCCGGGCCGCGCCGCGGAGTTCGACCTGCCGCACGCCGCGCCGCTCCCCGAGCTGATCGAGTCGATCCAGGCGGCCGGGCAGATCACCCTCTGCACGCAGTGCGCGGCGCGCCGGGACATCACCGAGAAGGACGTGCTGGAGGGCGTGCGGATCGCGGGCGCGCAGGTCTTCGTCAGCGAGATCGTGCCGGACGACGTCCAGGCCCTGGTCTACTGACCGGTCTGCTGACCCACCCCAGCGGGCCCTGAGCCCTGAGCCCCGGGAAGCCGAGCTTCAAGGAGCCTAGGGCGGCGAGTCGCGCTTCTTGCCGTCGAGCTCGTCCCACCACTCGTCCGACTGCGGATCGCCGGACGGGTCGTCCCACCACCGGTCGTCCGGCCCTCGGCGGTTGGCCACCATCGCGGCGAGCGGCGGGATGACCATGGCGACCACGCACATGCCGACGGCGGCCGGAGTCGACCAGAGCCGCACGACGGCCCAGGCGGAGACGAAGAGGATGACGCATCCGCCCATCAGCAGGAAATACCAGCGCCGGCGTCGCGCGTACATGCTTCCAATGTACGGCTGAAGGGCCCGCCCGGCCCGAGCACGCGCCCCAAGCACGCCCGGACCCGCCGCTGCAGGGAACGACCGAAGGGCCGCACCCCGCCAGTGAGCGTCCAACCCCCTGGGGTGCGGCCCTTCGGCCGGTACGAGACTGATCAGTCGAGACGGATCAGACCGCGATGGCGACCTCCGCCAGACCGCCCGTCTGCGCGACGACCGTACGGTCCGCCGTGGCGCCGGGGACGAGTGCGCGCACCGTCCACGTGCCCTCGGCCGCGTAGAAGCGGAACTGTCCGGTCGCCGAGGTCGGGACCTCGGCCGTGAACTCGCCGGTCGAGTCCAGCAGACGGACGTAGCCGGTGACCGGCTCGCCGTCGCGGGTCACGCTGCCCTGGATCGTGGTCTCACCGGGCTTGATCGTCGAAGCGTCCGGGCCGCCGGCCTGTGCTCCACACATGAGTACTCCTTGAAGGTCGGGGGTCCGGGATTACTTGTTCGCGCCGAGCTCGATCGGCACGCCCACCAGCGAGCCGTACTCGGTCCACGAGCCGTCGTAGTTCTTGACGTTCTCGACACCGAGCAGCTCGTGCAGCACGAACCAGGTCAGCGCGGAGCGCTCGCCGATACGGCAGTAGGCGATGGTGTCCTTCGACAGGTCGACCTGCTCGTCGGCGTAGAGCGCCTTGAGCTCGTCGTCCGACTTGAAGGTGCCGTCGTCGTTGGCGTTCTTCGACCACGGGATGTTGCGGGCGCTCGGGATGTGGCCCGGACGCTGCGACTGCTCCTGCGGAAGGTGCGCCGGGGCGAGCAGCTTGCCGCTGAACTCGTCGGGCGAGCGCACGTCGACCAGGTTCTGGTTGCCGATCGCGGCGACGGCGTCGTCGCGGAACGCGCGGATGGAGGTGTTCTGAGCCTTGGCCTTGTACTCGGTGGCCGCGCGCTGGGGCACCTCGGCGACCAGGTCGCGGGAGTCGAGCTCCCACTTCTTGCGACCGCCGTCGAGGAGCTTGACGCTCTCGTGGCCGTAGAGCTTGAAGTACCAGTAGGCGTACGAGGCGAACCAGTTGTTGTTGCCGCCGTAGAGGACGACCGTGTCGTCGTTGGCGATGCCCTTCGCGGACAGGAGCTTCTCGAAGCCCTCCTGGTCGACGAAGTCGCGGCGGACCGGGTCCTGGAGGTCCTGCTTCCAGTCGATCCGGACGGCGTTGGTGATGTGGTTCTTCTCGTACGCCGAGGTGTCCTCGTCGACCTCGACGATGACGACCTTCGGGTCGTCGATGTGGGCCTCGACCCAGTCGGCGTCTACCAGGACGTCGCTGCGGCTCATGTGCTGTCTCCTCCGGGGCAGTGTGCGGCGGTGGTGCGAAGAGGGGTGTGCGGGTACGCCGAGGGCAGGGGCGTAGGTGGCGCACGGGGTGGCCCTGACTGCGGTCAAAGGGCCCGGGGAATACGGGTGTCGGGGACCCCGCTCAGACAGTGCGACAGAGCATGGCGGCGACGCGGCACAGGTCTACTGCCCGCCGCTTCGTGAGATCCGCCTGTCGCTTCATGCCACCGATCGTAGGGACGTCTCGGCCGCGATGTCACCGGTGTGTCGAATAATGAGACGCGATCATCCACTATCTGGTACGAATAATCGCTTCGGCAGACCCCGCCTGCCCCCGCGAGCCCTTGCGCCCCATAGCTTTCTGCCCATCGGACACGACCGTCTCAGTATGCGGCCGCGCTCCAAGGGAAAAGCGGCCGCACACCGCCGATCGAGCACTTTCGGCCACCGAGCGGGCGGGCGCCGCTCAGCAGCTCAGCAGCTCGGCCCCGCAGGTGCTCGACCGCGCAGATGCTCGACCGCTCAGCCGGCCAGCACGATGTCCTTGCCGGCGACCGTGAACACGACGCCGTCCTGCCTGGCCTCGACCTTCTCGATCTTGAGGCCGGCCGGCAGGCCGTTGATCTGCCGGTCGAAGTCGGTCTTCTTGCGGACCAGCTCCTCGATGCCGGGGATGCCGCCGCCCGGGACGGCGTCGGCGCGCACCCGGATCGTGGTGCCGCCGACCAGGCTGACCGAGGAGACGACGCTACGCGTGACCGTGCGGCCCAGCACCTCGACCGAGCCGGTGACCTTGACCTTGCCGTTCTGGCCGTAGGCGACGGTGACGCCGTCCTGCGCGGCCTTGGTGAGGTCCTCGTACGAGATCCGCGCCTCGCCCTCGGCGCGGCTCGCGGTGGCGCTGGAGTACCCGTCGCCCAGGCGCACTTCGAAGAGGTCGGCGGACATCTCGCTGATGCGGACCGGGCGGCCGTTGGCGCTCGCCTCGATGCCGGTCATCGTGACCCCGACCTCGTCGAGCTCCTTGCCGGCGACCTGGGTCAGGAAGGGGAAGCCCTTGATCGAGACCTCGGTCGAGCCGGCCCGACCCTGCTGGAGCTTGATACGGCCGGCGGCCTCGTCCTCCGCCATGTTGACCGCGATGCGGTCGAGGGCGACGAAGACGCCTCCCACGATCACAGCGATGATCAGCAGTATTCGCAGTGCACGCATTGCTCGTTGTCCCCCACCCTGGTCTGGCCCCCGTGACGCCCGCGAGCTTATAACCGTCGGGTAACCATCGGGACGACGTGGTCTCTGCAATCCCTGAAATCTCTGCAGAGGCAGTAGTCACGGCAGACACAGCAGACACAGTCGTCGTCTCTACGGCGTCTGCGGCCTCCGCAGTCACTCGGAATGATCGACGTTCGCCCGAGTCCTTTGGTTCCGCGGTCAGACCAGGGCGCGGCCGATCAGGTAGACCGCCGGGGCCGCGGCCGTCAGCGGCAGGGCCACGCCCGCCGTCATGTGCACGAACCGGGACGGGTAGTCGTAGCTGGCCACCCGCAGTCCGATCAGCGCGCACCCGCCGGCCGCGAGGCCGAGCAGCGCGCCCTGCGCGCCGATGTCGGTGAGAGCGCCCGCGGCGATGCCCGCGCCGGCCGCGACCAGCAGGGCGACGGCGACGGAGGCGATGGAGGGCAGCGGCAGCGCGCGGGCCACGACGGCCGCGGCCACCGCGACGCCGCCGATCACGACGGCGTCCGAGGGGGCCGCGAGATGGCCGGCGGCCAGGACGGCGAGCGCGGCCGAGGCGACGGTCGCCATCAGGCCGTACATCCGCTCGTCGGCGCCCGCGTGGCTGCGCAGCTGGAGGACGAGCGTGAGCAGCACCCACACCCCGAGGGTGCCGACGATGGCGGCGGGGGCGTTCCCCCGGCCGACCGCGAGCAGGACGACGTCGGCGGCGAGGCCGCCCGCGAAGGCGAGGGCGATGCCCTGCCGGGCGGGCCACATGCCGTTCAGCCGGAACCAGCCGGCGGCGGTGACGGCCTGGAGCAGGACGAGCGGCACGACCAGCGCGTACGCGCCGACGGCCGCGCCGCCGGCGAGCAGCAGGCCCAGCGCGGCGGTCAGGGCGGCGGGCTGCATGCCGGGCGCGATGATCTGCGAGCGGCCCTCGGCGCGGGCGCGCTGGGCGGCGGTCATCGGGGCGCCGCCGCCGACGGTGGTGGGGGCGCTGTACTCGGGCGCGGCCGCGGGGGTCGCGTACGGCTGCGCGGCCGGGACCTCGGGCGGCAGCGGGGAGGCGGCGTGCGTCGCGTACGCGGCGTCGGCGGCGAGGTGCTGCGCCGGCTGCGCGGGCTGCATGGGCTGCACGGGAAGCTGAGCCGCCTGGACGGGCTGCTGGTGCGGCTGGTGGTGCGGCTCAGCGGGGCGCTGCACGACCGGCTGGTAGTGGGTGTCCCAGGTCTCGGCCTGCCAGGTCTGGGTCGCGCCGGAGTCGTACGACTCCTGGTGGCCCTGATGGCCCTGGCCCTGGCCTTGGTACTCGTGGTGCCCCTGGCCCTGGCCTTGGTACTCCTGGTGACCCTGGCCCTGGTACTCCTGGTGACCCTGGTACTCCTGCTGGGGGTCCTGGTAGTCCGGGTAGTACGCCTGCTGCGGCTGCTGGTACGCCTGCTGCGGGTGCGGCTCGTGGGGCTGCGGCTGGTGCGGCTGCTGATACGGGTACTGCTGATCGCTGCTCATGATGTGCGGTTCACCCTCCTGCGAACGGCGGGAGCACCTCGACCGTGCCGCCCTCGGCAAGCCGTACGGTCTCATGGCCCCGAGTCCCCACGGGGTCGCCGTCGACGAGGAACGAACACCTCTGGAGTACGCGCACCAGCTCGCCCGGGTGCCTCTCGCGCGCGGCTGCCAGCGCCTCGGCCAGGCTCTCCGCGGCGTACGGCTCCTCGGCGGTCCCGGCGGCGGCCTTGGCCGCGGCCCAGTAGCGGATGGTCCCCGCTGCCATTGCGGCGCTCCTTTCCTCGGCGTTCGTCGCCACCATCATGGGCTATGCGCGTACGAGCCAGTCCGCGAGGCGGGCGAGCAGCTCGTCGTCCGCCGCGTTCTCGGCGTGGCCCATGCCCGCTTCCAGCCACAGCTCCGCGTCGCCCGCCGCGGCGAGCATGCGCGGATGGTCCAGCGGGAAGTACGGGTCGCGGTCGCCGTGGACGACGAGCAGCGGGGTCGGGGCGATCAGCGGGACCGCCTCGACCGGGGAGAGCGGGACCGGGTCCCACTGCCTGGGATGGATGCGGGTGCCGAATCCATAGCGGCCCACGATCCGGCCGACGGGCCGGGTGACGATCCAGTGGAGCCGCCGCATCGGCGCCGTGCCGCGGTAGTACCAGCGTGCCGGGGCGCTGACGGCCGCCACCGCGTCCGTTCGCGCTTCTTTGCGCCCCCCGTGCTCCGGCTCGCGCTGCGCGCTGTGCGCGGCGGCGTGGCGCAGTACGACCGATCCGCCCATCGAGAAGCCCACCGTGGCCACCCGGGTGTGTCCCAGAGTCCGTGCCCACTCCACCGCGGCCGCCAGATCGAGCACCTCCCGATCGCCGACCGTGGAGCGTCCGCCGGAGCCGCCGTGCCCCCGGAAGGAGAACGTCACGACCGCCGCACGCTGCGCGAACACCCGCGCCGCCCGGCGTACGGCGGGCCGGTCGACCGCGCCCGTGAAGCCGTGCGCTACGACGATCGCGGGGGTGCTCGCCGGGTCGGCCGCGGGGCCGCCGAATGTGCCCCCGGCGCCTGCCGTACACCGCTCGTACACCGCTTCGATCCGGACGCCGTCGGCCGTGCGCAGCATGGCCCGAAGCGGGTCCTGCGTGAGCGAGGGAACACGTGATCTGCGAAAAGAACCCTCTGCCTCCGAACTCATGTGGGCTATTCTGCTGGGCAGAGGATCCGGGCAATGTCGCCCCCGGGTCCTTTTGTGTTTCCTGTCCGTTGTTTCAGGCAGGTGAACGGCGGGCCCCAGGGCGCGGGGGCCGCCACCCGAACGAAGCAGTGCCGCAACGTCCTCGCAGGGACCGAGGAGGAACCGACGTTATGGGCGAGCGAACCGTGCACGACCGCAAGACGACCCGGGCAGGTGGGGAGCGATGAGCTCACTGCTGCTCCTCACCAATGCCCTTCAGCCGTCGACGGAGGTGCTCCCTGCTTTGGGACTGCTTCTGCACAACGTCCGGGTGGCGCCGGCCGAGGGCCCCGCCCTCGTCGACACCCCCGGCGCGGACGTCATCCTGATCGACGGCCGCCGCGACCTGCCTCAGGTGCGGTCGCTGTGCCAGCTGCTGCGGTCCACCGGCCCCGGCTGCCCGCTGATCCTGGTCGTCACGGAGGGCGGTCTCGCGGCCGTCACCGCCGACTGGGGCATCGACGACGTACTGCTCGACACGGCGGGCCCCGCCGAGGTCGAGGCCCGGCTCCGGCTCGCGACGGGCCGCCAGCAGATCACCTCGGACGACAGCCCGATGGAGATCCGCAACGGCGATCTGTCGGTCGACGAGGCGACGTACAGCGCGAAGCTGAAGGGGCGGGTCCTCGATCTGACCTTCAAGGAGTTCGAGCTGCTGAAGTATCTGGCGCAGCACCCCGGACGGGTGTTCACCCGGGCCCAGCTCCTCCAGGAGGTCTGGGGATACGACTACTTCGGCGGCACGCGCACGGTCGACGTCCATGTGCGGCGGCTGCGGGCGAAGCTCGGCCCGGAGCACGAGTCGCTCATCGGGACCGTGCGCAACGTCGGCTACCGATTCGTCGCTCCGGAGAAGGTCGAGCGGGCCGCGGAGGAGGCCAAGGCGAAGGCCGCGGCGGGCTCGGCGCCCTCGATCGGCCATTCGGAGGACCCGGCCGAGCAGCACGAACCAGCCGTACGCCCTGCCCAGAGGTAGGTCACCCCGCGTAGACTGCCGCGCGTGGCCAAGGTGACGCGGGACGATGTGGCGCGACTGGCGGGTACTTCGACCGCGGTCGTGAGCTACGTCATCAACAACGGACCGAGGCCGGTCGCCCCGGCCACGCGCGAGCGGGTTCTCGCAGCGATCAAGGAGCTGGGGTACCGGCCCGACCGGGTCGCCCAGGCGATGGCGTCGCGGCGGACCGACCTCATAGGCATGATCGTGCCGGACGCGCGGCAGCCGTTCTTCGCGGAGATGGCGCACGCGGTCGAGCAGGCGGCGGCCGAGCGCGGAAAAATGGTCCTCGTCGGCAACTCCGACTACCGCGACGAGCGCGAGGTCCACTATCTGCGCGCCTTCCTCGGCATGCGCGTCTCCGGACTGATCCTGGTCAGCCAGGGCCCGAGCGAGCGCGCGGCGGCCGAGATCGAGGCGTGGGACGCACGGGTGGTGCTGCTGCACGAGCGCCCGGAGGCCATCGACGACGTCGCCGTCGTCACGGACGACATCGGCGGCGCGCAGCTGGCGACGCGGCATCTGCTGGAGCACGGGCACCCCTACGTCGCCTGTCTGGGCGGCGTGGAGTCGACCCCCGCGGTCGGCGACCCGGTGGCGGACCACGTCGAGGGCTGGCGGCGGGCGATGCAGGAGTCGGGCCGCTCGACGGAGGGACGGCTCTTCCAGGCGCCGTACAACCGCTACGACGCCTACCGGGTGGCTCTCGAGGTCCTCGCGGGCCCGAACCGCCCGCCGGCGATCTTCTGCTCGACGGACGACCAGGCGATCGGCGTGCTGCGCGCGGCGCGCGAGCTGCGCATAGACGTGCCGGGCGAGCTGGCGGTGGCGGGCTTCGACGACGTGAAGGAAGCGGCCCTGACGGACCCGCCGCTGACGACGGTGTCCTCGGACCGTCCGGCGATGGCCAGGGCGGCGGTGGACCTGGTCCTGGACGACGGCCTGCGGGTCGCGGGCTCTCGCCGGGAGCGGGTGCGGCAGTTCCCGTCGGGCCTGGTGATCCGCCGGTCCTGCGGGTGCGCGTGACGGCGGGCTGCGCGTGAGGGCGGAGCTGCGCGTGACGGCGGGGCTGCGCGTGACGGCGGGGCTGCGCGTGACGGCGCAGACGGGTTGACCGGCTGCCGAGCTGACGGGTTGCTCGGTCGGCGAGCTGACCGGGCGAGGGCTGCCCGGGCGAGGATTGACCGGGCGGCGGGCTGACAGGGCGAGTGAGGGGCTGACGCGTCGGGACCGGGTCCCGGCGCGTGGGCCCTATGGCCCCTGTCGCGGCGCTCCCGCCCGCTCCCTTACATGGGGCATACGACCTTCTGTCGGGCTTCTCACGGCGTCCTCAGACCGTTCTCATCCAGCGCGCCCAGAGTCGTACTCATGACGGACGACTACACGTACCCGCCCCAGAACCAGCCGCAGGCGCAGCCGTACCCGCAGCCGCCGCAGGCCTATGCGCAGGCGCCCGCCCCGCACGCCTACCCGCCTCCTCCCCCCTTCGCCCCCGCCCCCGAGCACGGGCGGCGGGCCAGGGCCAAGCGGCCCGTCGCGCTCATCGCCGCCGTCGCGATCGTCGCCGCCGCGATCGGCGGAGGCGCCTCCGTACTCCTCGAGCGGCTCGCCGGCGGCGACGGCGGCTCGAGCGGCAACGCCGTGAACGGGACCACCGTGGCGCAGAGCAGCAAGGGCACCGTCGCCGGCGTCGCGCAGGCCGTCTCGCCGAGCATCGTGGAGATCGCCGCCAGCACGGGCGCCGGCCAGTCCACCGGCTCGGGCGTGATCGTCACCTCCGACGGCGAGATCGTCACCAACAACCACGTGATCGCCGGCGCGGACGCCGTCAAGGTCCGGCTGAGCGACGGCAAGACGTACACCGCCGACGTCGTCGGCACGGACCCGGACAAGGACCTCGCGCTGATCAAGCTCCAGGGCGCGAAGGGCCTCAAGGCCGCCGCGCTCGGCGACTCCAGCAAGGTCAAGGTCGGCGACGAGGTCGTCGCCATCGGCTCGCCCGAGGGCCTGACCGGCACCGTCACCAGCGGCATCGTCTCCGCGCTCGACCGCGACGTGACCGTCGCCAAGGACGAGGAGCGGCAGCAGAGCCCACGCGAGGGCTGGCCCTTCGAGTTCGGCGGTCAGCAGTTCAACGGCGACACCGGCGAGTCCAAGACCACGTACAAGGCCATCCAGACCGACGCCTCCCTCAACCCCGGCAACTCCGGCGGCGCTCTGATCAACATGAACGGGGAGATCATCGGGATCAACTCGGCCATGTACTCGCCCAGTTCCGCGACCGGATCCACCGCAGGCAGCGTCGGTCTCGGCTTCGCCATCCCCGTGGACACCGTCAAGGCGGACCTGGACGACCTCCGCTCCGGCGGCGACAGCTGAGAGCCGCGCAGGGAGCGTGCGAGGCTGAGGCCATGACGACCCACCGTGAAGGCGAACGCATCCTGATCGTCGACGACGAGCCCGCCGTGCGCGAGGCGCTCCAGCGCTCGCTGGCCTTCGAGGGGTACGCCACCGAGGTCGCCGTCGACGGCGTCGAGGCGCTCACCCTGGCGGAGGACTACGCGCCCGACCTCATCGTCCTCGACGTCCAGATGCCCCGGATGGACGGCCTGACCGCCGCCCGCCGGCTGCGGGCCTCCGGGTCGACGACGCCGATCCTGATGCTCACCGCCCGCGACACCGTGGGCGACCGGGTGACCGGGCTGGACGCGGGGGCGGACGACTATCTGGTCAAGCCGTTCGAGCTGGACGAGCTGTTCGCCCGGGTGCGGGCGCTGCTGCGGCGCAGCTCGTACGCGAGCGTCGCCGGCGCGTCCGCCGTCGACGAGGACGTGCTCGCCTTCGCCGATCTGCGGATGGACCTCGCCACCCGCGAGGTCCACCGGGGTGTGCGCCGGGTCGAGCTGACCCGTACCGAGTTCACGCTCCTGGAGCTCTTCCTCGCGCATCCGCGTCAGGTGCTGACCCGGGAGCAGATCCTCAAGGCCGTGTGGGGCTTCGACTTCGAGCCCAGCTCCAACTCCCTGGACGTGTACGTGATGTATCTGCGCCGCAAGACGGAGGCGGCCGGCGAGCCGCGGCTGGTGCACACCGTGCGCGGCGTGGGGTACGCGCTGCGGTCGGGCGGCCCCGAGTGAGCAAGAGGTTCGACAAGTGATCAAGAGGCTCCCCGAGTGATCAAGAGGTTCCGCACCCTGCCCCTGCGGTCCCGGCTGGCGCTGCTGGTGGCCGTGGCCGTGGCGGTGGCGGTCGCCGCGGTGTCCACCACGTGCTGGTTCGTCGTGCGCGGCAAGCTGCTCGACGAGATCGACTCCAAGCTGAAGGCGCAGACCGCCCCGCTGCGGACCACCGACGCCGTCGTGACGCTGCGCGACTGCTCGCAGGCCCCGGCGCGGCAGACCGACTACGGCCCCAAGCCCGTCTACTACGTCCAGCTCGTCCGGGCGGACAACGACGACGCCTGCGTCTTCCCCCGCTCCGCCGGCACCGTCAAGGTAGACGACGTCGACCAGCGGGTGGCGAGGGACGCGGACCCGACCGTCCTGACGTTCCGCAACGGCACCGACTCCGAGGGCAGGGACGTACGCGTCCTCACCATCGCGGCCGTCGTCGACGGCGGCTCGGCCGGCGGGGTCGTCGCGGACACCGCGCTGCTGATCGCCTTCCCCCTCAAGGAGACCGAGGGCACCCTCGACGATCTGGCGCTGCTGCTGCTCATCGTGTCCGGCATCGGGGTCGTGGCCGCCGGCGCCGCCGGCCTATGGGTCGCGCGGGCCGGCCTGAAGCCGGTGGACCGGCTGACCGGGGCCGTCGAGCACGTGGCGCGGACGGAGGATCTGACCGTGCGCATCCCGGTCGACGGCGAGGACGAGATCGCGCGGCTGTCCCGGTCGTTCAACTCGATGACCGCCGCGCTCGCCTCCTCCCGCGACCGTCAGGCGCAGCTGATCGCGGACGCCGGGCACGAGCTGCGGACGCCGCTGACCTCGCTGCGGACGAACATCGAGCTGCTGGCGCGCAGCGAGGAGACCGGCCGGGCGATCCCGCCCGCGGACAAGCGCGCGCTGATGGCATCGGTCAAGGCGCAGATGACCGAACTGGCCGCGCTGATCGGCGACTTGCAGGAGCTGTCGCGGCCGGACGCCGTCCAGGCCGAGCCGTTGAAGGTCGTCGCGCTGCACGAGATCGCCGAGGCCGCGCTGGAGCGGGCGCGGCTGCGCGGGCCCGAGCTGAGCATCGAGGCGGAGCTGGAGCCCTGGTACGTACGGGCGGAGCCGGCCTCGCTGGAGCGGGCGCTGGTCAATGTGCTGGACAACGCGGTGAAGTTCTCGCCGCCGGGCGGCCGGATCGACGTGTCCCTCACGGCGGGCGAGCTGACGGTACGGGACCACGGGCCCGGCATCCCCGCGGACGAGCTGCCGCACGTCTTCGAGCGGTTCTGGCGCTCGCCGTCCGCCCGCGCGCTGCCCGGCTCCGGCCTCGGCCTGTCGATCGTGGCGCGCACGGTCCAGCATGCGGGCGGCGAGATCGCGCTGGGCCCCGCGGAGGGCGGCGGCGCGCGGGCGGTGATCCGGCTGCCGGGGGCGTCGACTCCGCCGCCGGCGGCTCCCTGAGACCTGAGAACCCGAGAAGTCAACGAGACGCTGCGTCTTGCGGGGTGCGGTCGGCGGTGCTACGTTGACGGTCATGCGAGACGGAACGGTTCGTCTCCGTCTCGTGCCAGCCGTCGCCCATGAAAAGAGGACCGCTTGTTCCCAGTCACCGCCGTCTCCCCGCTCGCCGTCTCCCAGCTCACCGTCGCCGACGTCACCAAGCGCTACGACGACCGCCTCGTCCTCGACCGCGTCTCCTTCACCGTCCGCCCGGGTGAAAAGGTCGGCGTCGTCGGCGACAACGGCTCCGGCAAGTCCACGCTGCTGCGCCTCCTCGCCGGACAGGAGCAGCCCGACAACGGAACGCTCACCGTCGCCGCCCCCGGCGGCGTCGGCCACCTCGCCCAGACGCTGGACCTTCCCGGAGACGCCCTCGTCGGCGACGCCGTCGACCTCGCGCTCGCCGAGCTGCGCTCCCTCCAGCGGCGGATCCGCGCCGCCGAGGCGGACCTGGCAGCCGGAGGGGACCCAGACGAGGCCTCGTACGCGTACTACGCCGACCTGGTCGCCGAGTTCGAGGCGCGCGGCGGCCACGACGCCGACCGGCGGGTCGAAGTCGCCCTGCGCCGGCTCGGCGAGACGCGGCCCCTGGACCGGGCCCGCCCGCTGGCCACCCTCTCGGGCGGGCAGCGCTCCCGGCTCGCGCTGGCCGCGACGCTCGCCTCCGCGCCCGAGCTGCTGCTGCTCGACGAGCCGACCAACGACCTCGACGACCAGGCCGTGGGCTGGCTGGAGGAGCAGCTGCGGGCCCACCGCGGCACGGTCGTCGCGGTCACCCACGACCGCGCGTTCCTCGACCGGGTCGCCTCCGCCGTCCTGGAGGTGGACCAGGACCTGCGGACGGTACGGCGGTACGGCAACGGCTACGACGGCTATCTCGCCGCGAAGGCCGCCGCGCGGGCGCGCTGGACCCGCGAGCACGAGGAGTGGCGCGCCGAGCTGGCCCGCAGCACCGCGCTGGCGGAGTCCAGCATCGGCCTGCTCTCGGCCATCCCGCGCAAGGCGCCGGCCGCCTTCAGCGGCGCGGGCGCGTTCCGCGCGAGGTCACGGGCGCACGGCGCGATGAGCCGTATTCGCAGCGCGCGCGAGCGCCAGCGCCGGCTGACCGAGAACCCGGTGCCGCCGCCCCCGGAGCCGCTGCGCTTCGCCGGGCGGATCGAGGGGCGGGCGGACAAGGGCGTCGAGCTGACCGGCGTCCGCGTGCCGGGCCGGCTCGCCCTGGAGGAGCTGAGCATCGCGCCGGGCGAGCGGCTGCTGATCACCGGGCCGAACGGGGCCGGCAAGTCCACGCTGCTCCAGGTGCTGGCGGGCGAGCTGACGCCCGCGTCGGGCACGGTGAGCAGGCCGGACCGGGTCGGCTTCCTGCGCCAGCACACCGAGCAGGTGCTCGACGGCCGCACCGTCCTCGAGGCGTACGGCGCCGAGCGCGCCGAGGAGCTGCTCGCGCTCGGGCTGTTCCGCGCCGAGGACCTCGCCTCCCCCGTGCGGACACTCTCCACCGGCCAGCGGCGCAGGCTCGAACTGGCCCGGCTGGTCGCCGAGCCGGCCGACCTGCTCCTGCTCGACGAGCCGACGAACCACCTCTCCCCCGCGCTGGTGGAGGAGGTGGAGGCGGCGCTCGCCTCCTACACCGGCTCGCTGGTGGTGGTTACGCACGACCGGCGGATGCGGGCTGCGTTCGGCGGGCGGCGACTGGTCATGTCCTAGCGGGACGAGCCTGTGCTGGTCCGTCCTCGCGGGCTAGTTGTGCCGCAGCAGCGAGTCGACCAGGCCGGAGCGGGTGGCGGGGTAGTCCATCGCCACGATGCCGAGCCCCCTCCAGCCGCTCGCCTCAGGGCCGTCGACGAAGGAGTGGACGCGTGGGTTGAGGTAGTCGGAGTTCCAGCGCGGGGGCAGGCTGGCGGAGGTGGAGACGTAGTTGACGAACAGCTTGCCCGGCTGCTGGACCGCCTTGCGCAGTTGCGCCTGGATCTTGGGGAGCTTGGCGCCCGGCAGCGCGTTCCAGTCGTCCTGGACGTCGAAGAGCGCGCCGTCGGCGTAGCGCACGCCGGGCAGTCCGCCGTTGTCGGCGAGGAGGACGACCTTGCCGCGGGCCTCGCCGAGGGCGGGTATCCCCTCGCCGATCCGGAACAGCGGACGCCAGCCCTTGACGTCCAGATAGGTGTCGAAGATCCGGCGGAAGGTCGCGTCGCTGTCGCTCGAGTACTCCTGCTTGACCCGCATCAGGACCGTCTCGGAGGGGCGGGCGGCGAGGAAGTCGCGGCAGGCGATGAGGACGTCGCCGAACATCATGTTCTGGAAGGCGGGGCCGTGGTGGATGGCGAAGGAGTCGCCGGTGACCCGGCACCGGACATCGAGGAAGCGGACTCCGCTGTTCAACTGCTGGGCGATGGTGGTGTTCTGACACTCCGCCCACGGACCGCCGAAGCGTGCGCCCGAGTCGTGGGTGCCTGGGATGGTGAGCCGCTGCAGGGGCGTCGAGTCGCCGTGACCCGCCATCCAGTCCTGCGCGGAGAGCGTACGGCGAGGCGCGGCGAGGGCGCTCGGCGCGCCGATAAAAGCGGCCACGGAAAAGGCGCCCGCGCCCACGAGAAAGCTCCGTCGGTCCAGTCGGTCCAGTCGGTCCATGGCCGGAATTATGGCGGGTTCACGTCAAGAGGGGGAGAGTCTGGACTGGCCAGTAATAAACGGCTGGATCGGCACGCCGGGGGCGGGCGGGTCGGGGCCCCGCTCCGTCCACCCGGCGGGGGCGGCCTCCAAGGCCGGGCGAGCTGAACTCCCCGCCGCCTCGGCGGCGATGCGTGCCCGGCGCGGACGGCGCGGGGCGGATACGGCGAGTGCCCCGTCACGTACGCCCTGCGGGCGCGGCCCCCAAGGCCGGACAGGCTCCCCCCTCCGCCGGGGCGGCATTGCTTGCCCGGCGCGGGTAGCACGGACGGCGGTGCGCGGGCGACGCGCCCGGCACGAGCGGCGCGGGGCGGAACGACCAACCCCGCCCCGTACGCCCTACAGGCACGGCCCCCAAGGCCGAACGGGCTGAACTCCCCGCCGCCTCGCGGCGACGCGTGCCCGGCGCGACCGGCTTCCAGAGGGGCCGCAGCAAGACGGGGCGGTGGGCACCTAGCCCACCGCCCCGCTCGTTGGCGTCTCGCCACCCCGCCAGCCGGCCGCCCGCCTCCTCGCCGGCAGCCCGCCAGCCCGCCAGCCCGCCAGCCGAGCCGCATCGTTCCTGCTCGGCCGACGGCCCAGGCAGGGTTACTGGATGACCGTGATCCGGTTCGCCGCCGGCGGCGTGATCGGCTTCGCAGCCGTCGAGTTGGCCGCCAGGTACGCGTTGAAGACGTCCAGGTCCGACGCGCCGACGAGCTTGTTCTTGTGCTCCTTCAGCACCGCGAAGCCGTCGCCGCCGCCCGCGAGGAACTCGTTCATCGCGACGCGGTAGGTCTTGCCCGGGTCGATCGCCGCGCCGTTCAGCTTCACCGAGTCCACCACGACCCGCGCCGCGCCCGTCTTGGTCAGGTCCAGGGTGTAGGTGAAGCCCTGGGAGACCTGGAGGATCTTCGGCGACGCCTCGTTCGGGCCGCTGACCTGCTGCTGGAGCGCGGTGATCAGCTGCGCGCCGGTCAGGTCGACGACGTTCATCATGTTGGTGAACGGCTGCACGGTGAAGGACTCCCCGTACGTCACCACGCCGTCGCCCTCGCCGCCGCTCGCCTTGTAGACGAGGTCGGAGCGGATGCCGCCGGGGTTCATCAGCGCGAGCTGCGCCCCGCCCTTGTCCGCCGGGGCCAGGCCCTGCAGCTGCGCGTCCGCGATCAGGTCGCCGAGCGGCTTCTCGGGCGCGGTGGAGCCACGGCCGTTGATGTCGGCGGAGATCCAGCCCTGCGGGCGGCTCGCGATCGGGCCGGCCAGCTTGCTCCAGCGCTCGATGAGCGAGGTCATGTCCGCGGCCTTGGCCTGGTCACGGCTGACGATGCGGTTCGCGGACTTCACCGACGTGCGCACGATGTCCTTGGTGCGCCGGTCGTAGGTGAGGGTGGTGTCCGTGAAGAGCTTGCCGTACGAGGACGCCGAGGTGACCATGCGCGGCTTGCCGGACGGGTCCGGGATGCTGCACACGTACGCCTGGTGGGTGTGGCCGGTGACCAGCGCGTCGACCTTCGGCGTGACGCCCTTGGCGATGTCGACGATCGGCCCCGAGATGCCGTCGCCCGCGCCCGGGGAGTCGCAGTCGTAGTTGTACGAGGTCGAGGCGGGCGAGCCGCCCTCGTGCAGCAGCGCGACGATCGACTTCACGCCCTTGCGGTCGAGCTCCTTGGCGTACTTGTTGATCGTCTCGATCTCGTCGTGGAACTTGAGACCCTTGATGCCGTTGGCGTTGACGATGTCCGGGGTGCCCTCCAGGGTCACTCCGATGAAGCCGATCTTCACACCCTTCTTCTCCCAGACGGTGTACGGCTTCAGGATCGGCTTGCCGGTCTTCTCCTTGGTCACGTTGGCCGCGAGGTAGGGGAAGTCGGCGCCCTTGAACTTCTTCCCCTTCTCGAAGCAGCCCTCGACCGGGTGGCAGCCGCCGTTCTGGAGGCGGGCGAGCTCGGCCGCGCCCTCGTCGAACTCGTGGTTGCCCACCGACGTCACATCGAGGTCGATCTTGTTGAGCGCCTCGATGCTCGGCTCGTCGTGGAAGAGGCCGGACAGCAGCGGGCTGCCGCCGACCAGGTCGCCGGCCGCGGCGGTGATGGAGTACGGGTGGCCCTTGCGCGCGGTGCGCAGCGAGGTCGCCAAGTACTCGACGCCGCCCGCCGGTATGGCCTTGACCGTGCCGTCGGGCTGCTTCTCGCTGACCGTCCCGGCCGAGCCGGCCGGCGGCTCCAGGTTTCCGTGGAAGTCGTTGAAGGAGAGCAGCTGCACATCGACGGTGCGCATCTTGTGCCGCCAGTCGCCGCGGCCTTCCCCGGCGGCCGCGCCCGGCGTCGCGCTCGCGCCGGCCGGCATCGCGGCGACGAGCGCGCCCACGGTGGCCAGTCCCGCGGCCACGGCGAGCACGCGCCGGTTCCGTCGGGTCGCGCGGTTCTTCTGTTGTGTCGCCGACATCTGTCCCCTTGTCAGTTCAGCGTGGTCTGAGGGTGCGAGCGGCAGCCTAGAGTCAACGCGCGTAGCGCGACAGGGGAGAACGGGTTACGACCTGGTTGCCTTCATTCGCCAATGGGCGTTTCTTCGCGTATCGCCCGCCCGTGGCGCGCATCCCCCGCCGTACCCTCGAGACATGACGATTGACGTACCAGCCCTGGAGCCCGGCCGGCACATCCAGACCCTTGACGAGCTCACCGCCGACCAGGCCCAGGACGTGCTCGGCATGCTCGAGGCGGCCGCCCAGTCCGACGGCACGCAGGCCGTCTCCGAGCAGGGGCGGCTGCAGCTGCGCGGCGGGCGGCGGGAGGGCGTCCGCCACTTCCTGCTGACCTACGACGGGGAGCTCATCGGGTACGCCCAGCTGGAGGACACCGACCCGATCGAGGCCCCGGCCGCCGAGCTCGTGGTGCACCCCTCCCACCGGGGGCGCGGCCATGGGCGGGCGCTGGGCTCGGCGCTGCTCGGGGCCTCCGGCAAGCGGCTGCGGATGTGGGCGCACGGCGGCAGGTCGGCGGCCCGCCATCTGGCCCAGGTCCTCGGCCTGACCCTGTTCCGCGAACTGCGCCAGCTCCGACGCCCGTTGACCGCCCCGCTGGACATCGCCGAGCCGGTGCTCCCGCCCGGCGTGAGCGTGCGCGCCTTCGTGCCCGGCCAGGACGACGCCGCCTGGCTCGCCGTGAACGCCGCCGCCTTCGCCCACCACCCCGAGCAGGGCGCGCTGACCCAGCGCGACCTCGACGACCGCAAGGCCGAGCCGTGGTTCGACCCCAAGGGGTTCTTCCTCGCCGAGCGGGAGGGGGAGCTGATCGGCTTCCACTGGACGAAGATGCACGCCGCCGAGCAGCTGGGGGAGGTGTACGTCGTCGGCATCCGGCCCGACGCCCAGGGAGGCGGCCTCGGCAAGGCCCTGACCGCCATCGGCCTGCGCCATCTGGCGGCCGAGGGCGCGCCGACCGCGATGCTCTACGTCGACGCGGACAACACGGCGGCGCTGACGGTGTACGAGCGGCTGGGCTTCGTCACCCACGAGGTCGATCTGATGTACCGAACGGAGTCGTGAGCCGTGACCGGCTGAAAGCCCGGGGCGGGGTCGCCGCGCCCGCAGGACCGCCTCCGGAGCGTAGGGGGCGGTCCGGTCGTGGACGGGCCGCCGGGACGGGCCCTCGGAACGGGCCATCGGGGACGGTCTGGACGGGCTGCTCCTCGCTGGGCCCACCTCACTGGACCCTCCTCGATCGGCCGCTCGTAGACGGTCCGCATCCGGCCCCCATCCGGACCGCTCGCGACGGTCCGCCCAGGACGGTATCCGGCCCCCGTCCGGACCCCTCGTAACCGTCCGTCTCCGGTCCGCATCCCCGCCCGCTCCCCCGCCGTTCCCGCCCCCCGGCCCACGCCCGTAAGGCCTCAGCCGGGCTCCGCTCATCACGACCGCGCCTGCATGTCATGTCGCCGTTACCGGGCATTCAGACATCCTTGCGACTCTCTCTCAATGCAGCCCGCTGTGCCCGACCCCCTCCACGGGAGAAACGCTCTTGTCCCGGCCCTCTCCGACGCGCCTGTTACGCCGTCCACGCGGAAGAATGGGTTCATGAGCCAGCAGCCCGCCGAGGTACCGGTCCAGCACCCCCAGCCGTCCGTCGCTTCCATCGCGGCGCACCGCCCCCATACCGTCGCGGCCACAGTCTCCGATCTGGAGCCGGACATAGACGCTGACCTGGACGGATACGAGGAGGAGTACGCCGGGGGGGCCGGCGAGCTGCCTCAGGGCCGGTTCCTGGACCGGGAGCGCAGCTGGCTCGCGTTCAACGAGCGAGTGCTCGAGCTCGCCGAGGATCCGGCGACGCCCCTCCTCGAACGGGCTAACTTCCTCGCGATCTTCGCGTCCAACCTGGACGAGTTCTTCATGGTCCGGGTGGCGGGACTCAAGCGCCGCATCGCCACGGGCGTCGCGACCCGCTCCGCCTCCGGTCTGCAGCCCCGCGAGGTCCTCGACCTGATCTGGACCCGCTCGCGCGAGCTCATGGCCCGGCACGCCGCGGCCTACCAGCAGGACGTGGCGCCCGCGCTGGCGGAGGAGGGCATCCACCTCATCCGCTGGCCGGAGCTGACCGAGAAGGAGCAGGCCCGCCTCTTCACGCTGTTCCGGCAGCAGATCTTCCCGGTGCTCACTCCGCTGGCCGTGGACCCCGCGCACCCCTTCCCGTACATCTCCGGCCTCTCGCTGAACCTGGCCGTCGTCGTCCGCAACCCGGTCAGCGGCCACCGCCACTTCGCCCGGGTCAAGGTGCCGCCGCTGCTCTCGCGCTTCCTGGAGGCCTCCCCGCAGCGGTACGTCCCGCTGGAGGACGTCATCGCGGCGCATCTGGAGGAGCTGTTCCCCGGCATGGAGGTGCTCGCGCACCACATGTTCCGGGTGACGCGGAACGAGGACCTGGAGGTCGAGGAGGACGACGCCGAGAACCTCCTCCAGGCGCTGGAGAAGGAGCTCATGCGGCGCCGCTTCGGCCCGCCCGTGCGGCTCGAGGTCGAGGAGTCCATCGACCCGTACGTCCTGGACCTGCTGGTCCGCGAGCTGAAGGTGTCGGACGCGGAGGTCTACCCGCTGCCCGGGCCGCTGGACCTGACCGGCCTCTTCGGCATCGCGGCGCTGGACCGGCCCGAGCTGAAGTACCCGAAGTTCGTCGCGGGCACCCACCGGGACCTCTCCGAGGTCGAGTCGGCGTCCGCGCCGGACATCTTCATGGCGCTGCGCGAGCGCGACGTCCTGCTGCACCACCCGTACGACTCCTTCTCCACCTCCGTGCAGGCCTTCCTCGAACAGGCCGCCGCCGACCCGGACGTCCTCGCCATCAAGCAGACGCTGTACCGGACTTCGGGCGACTCGCCGATCGTGGACGCGCTGATAGACGCGGCCGAGTCCGGCAAGCAGGTCCTGGTGCTGGTGGAGATCAAGGCGCGCTTCGACGAGCAGGCCAACATCAAGTGGGCCCGCAAGCTGGAGGAGTCCGGCTGCCATGTGGTGTACGGGCTGGTGGGCCTGAAGACCCACTGCAAGCTGTCGCTGGTGGTCCGCCAGGAGGGCGAGACCCTGCGCCGCTACTCGCACGTGGGGACGGGCAACTACCACCCCAAGACGGCCAGGCTGTACGAGGACCTGGGGCTGCTGACCGCGGACCCGCAGGTCGGCGCGGACCTCTCCGACCTGTTCAACCGGCTGTCGGGGTACTCGCGCCGGGAGACCTACCGGCGCCTCCTCGTCGCGCCCAAGTCCCTGCGCGACGGCCTGATCTCGCGAATAAACAAGGAAGTGGCGCACCACCGCGCCGGACGCCCCGCCTCCGTGCGCATCAAGGTCAACTCGATGGTGGACGAGGCGGTCATCGACGCCTGCTACCGGGCGGCGATGGCGGGCGTGCCGGTGGACATCTGGGTACGCGGCATCTGCGCGATACGCCCCGGCGTCGCCGGCCTCTCGGAGAACATCCGGGTGCGCTCGATCCTCGGCCGCTTCCTGGAGCACTCCCGGATCTTCGCCTTCGGCAACGGCGGAGAGCCCGAAGTGTGGTTCGGCAGCGCCGACATGATGCACCGCAACCTCGACCGCCGTATCGAGGCACTGGTACGGGTCGCCGACCCGGCCCACCGCGCGGCCCTGACCCGGATGCTGGAGACGGGCATGTCCGACAGCACGGCCTCCTGGCATCTCGGCCCGGACGGCGCGTGGACCCGGCATGCCACCGACCCGGAGGGCCAGCCGCTGCGGCACGTACAGGAGATGCTCATAGACGCCCGGAGGCGCCGGCGTGCACAACCCTGATCTCTCCCGGCGGGCAGCCGCCCCCGTCCCGGCCCACCCGGCCCCGGCGACGGCAGGCGACGCCCTCGCCCGGTATCTCCACGCGCAGGCGGGCGAGTTCCTGCGCAGCCTGAGACTGCACAGCGAGAGCGGCGCGGACACCGCGGGGGCCGCGGAGGCGGCGCGGGCGCTGCGCCGCTCCTCCCGTCGCATCAGCGGCGCGCTGCACACGTTCCGCGCGCTGCTGGACCCGGCCTGGGCGGACGACCTGCGCACCGAGCTGGCCTGGCTGTCCGCGACGCTGGGCCAGGAGCACGCGCACACCTCCCGCCTCGCCCGCCTGCTGGACGCGCTGTCCCGGCTGTCGGGGGCCGCTCCGCTGCCCCCGGCCAGGTCGGAGCTGCGGGCCTGCCTGCCGCAGGGGACGTCCGCGGCGCCGCTGGGCGATCTCGGGGGCGGCCCCGGGGACGACGGCGGGCCCGCCCGGCGTACCGCCGGGGCGCTGACCGTGGGGGCCGCGCGGGCCGGGGCGCTGCTGGAGCGGCAGCTCACCCTCGCCCGGACCCGGGCGCACTCCGCGGCGCTGCAGGCGCTGGGGTCGTCCCGGTTCCACGCCGTCGCCGACGCCGTCGCCGTGCTCGCCTCCGAGCTGCCGCTCGGGGCGGTCGCCGCGGCCCCGGCCGCCGAGGCGCTGACGCCGCCCGCCGAGGTCGCCGAGCGGCGGCTGCTGGAGGCCGTCGCCGCCCTGCCGCTGGGCCGCGCCGCCCATCCGTACAACGCGGACGCCCTGGTCAACGGCCTGGCCGCGGCCCCCGGCGGGGAGGCCCAGGACGCCCCCTGGCACCAGGTGCGGCTGCTGCTGCGACTGCACCGGTACGCGCAGGAAGTCCTGCGCCCGGCCTCGGGCCGGGGCCCTGACCGGGTCCCGGAGCGAGGCTTCGACCGCGGCTTGGACCGGGGCTTGGACCGCGGCTTGGACCGGATCCCCGACCGAAGTCTGGACCGGGGCCTGGACCGGGGCGGCGAGACGGTCCTGTGCCAGGCGGGGCTCCTCCTGGACCGGCACCGGGACGCCGCCGAGGCCGCGACCGCCGCCGCCACGGCCGCCCGCACCCCGCGGATCGCCCCGGCCACGGCGTACGCGCTCGGCGTCCTGCACGCCGACCAGCGGCACGAGGTCGAGGCGGCCCGGTTCGCCTTCCAGCAGGTGTGGCGGCAGCGGACCGGCGCACCGGTGTCATGAGGGCCGCGTCATGAGGGCTGCGTCAACGAGAGACGTGGGGGACGTGTCATGAGGGCTGCGTCATGAGAGACGTGGAGACCGACACCGTGCTGGCCGCCGGGTGCGTGCTGTGGCGGCACTCCCCCTTCGGCGACGAGGGCATCGAGATCTGTCTCGTGCACCGGCCGAAATACGACGACTGGTCCCACCCCAAGGGCAAGCTCAAGCGGGGCGAGGACCCGCTGGCCGGGGCGCTGCGCGAGGTGCTGGAGGAGACCGGGCACCGCTGTGTGCCCGGCGTCCGGCTGCCCACCGCGTACTACGTGGCCAACGGCCGGCCGAAAAGAGTCGTCTACTGGGCCGCCCAGGCCACCAGCGGCTCGTTCGCCGCAGGCGACGAGGTCGACCGGATTGTGTGGCTGTCCCCCGCCGCGGCCAGAAATCGCCTTACCCAGCCGCGCGACCGCACCCTCATAGACGCCTTGCTGCAGGAGCTGCACTCCGCGTGAGGCGGCGGACGGGTTACGGGGTCAGACTCGAAGGCGGGCACCCATCCGCCCGACACGGTTCACTTTCCGTTCACTCTCCCCCGTTGGCCGCTTCATCTCATCTGCCTAATTTCGGCGGTGCACGGTGACCGGCACAGTGCCGGTCCCCCCACCCCGACACACACGCCGCCTCAGACGCAGACGCAAGTCGGCCACGGCGGCTCCTTGGAAGGAACACCCGAAAGTGAAGCTTCAGCGCAAGAACGGGCTTCGCGCCACCGCGCTCGGCGCCCTCGCCGTCTCCGGCGCCCTGGTCCTCACGGCGTGTGGTTCGGACGACAACGCCGGAGGCACCGGCGGCAACGGCACCAAGACGAGTGCCGCGTCGAACATCAAGTGCGACGGCGCCAAGGGCCAGCTGCTCGCCGCCGGCTCGACCGCGCAGAAGAACGCCATGGACCTGTGGGTCAAGAACTTCCAGGCCGCCTGCTCCGGCGTGGAGATC
The DNA here is from genome assembly GCF_040681075.1 of Streptomyces sp. NPDC051907. Lineage (NCBI taxonomy): Bacteria > Bacillati > Actinomycetota > Actinomycetes > Kitasatosporales > Streptomycetaceae > Streptomyces > Streptomyces sp. NPDC051907. The sequence continues at coordinate 69,716 of NZ_JBFAYB010000017.1, forward strand.
AACTACCAGGCCATCGGCTCCGGCGGCGGCATCACCAAGTTCAACCAGGGCCAGGTCGCCTTCGCGGGCTCCGACTCCGCGCTCAAGGAGGACGAGGTCGCCGAGTCGAAGAAGATCTGCAAGACCGGCCAGGGCGTGAACCTGCCCATGGTCGGCGGCCCGATCGCCATCGGCTACAAGCTGAGCGGCGTGGACAACCTGGTCCTGGACGCCCCGACCCTCGCCAAGATCTTCGACTCGAAGATCACCAAGTGGGACGACGAGGCGATCAAGAAGCTGAACCCGGACGCGAAGCTGCCCAGCACCAGCATCCAGGCCTTCCACCGCTCGGACGAGTCCGGCACCACCCAGAACCTCGGCAAGTACCTCAGCGAGGCCGCCCCGAGCGACTGGAAGTACGACCCCAAGACGAAGTCGTGGCCCGCCAAGGGCGGCCAGGCGGCCAACGGCTCCTCCGGCGTCGCCACCGCCGTGAAGGACGCCGAGGGCGCGATCGGCTACTTCGAGCTGTCGTACGCGACCGCCAACAAGATGAGCACGGTCAAGCTGGACACCGGCGCCTCCGCCCCGGTCGAGGCCACCACCGAGAACGCCTCCAAGGCCATCGGCGCCGCCAAGATCAAGGGCACGGGCAACGACCTGGCCCTGTCGCTCGACTACAAGACCAAGGCCGAGGGCGCGTACCCGATCGTCCTGGTCACCTACGAGATCGCCTGCGACAAGGGCAACAAGGCCGAGACGCTGCCCGCTCTCAAGGCGTTCCTGAACTACGCGGTCAGCGAGGACGGCCAGAACGTCCTGAGCGACGCCGGCTACGCCCCGCTGCCGCCCGAGATCGCGACGAAGGTCCGCGCGATCGTCCCCACCCTGTCCTGATTCCGACCGGGGCCGGTCCGTGTCGCGACACGGACCGGGCCGGCCCCGGCATCCGGTGCACCGCCGCCAGGAGCCTCACGGCTCCGCAGACCGGAGAGTCCCGATGGTTACGACCCACCCGACTGAAACCCCACCGCCCGCCCCGAGCGGCGGCATACGCACGTCCAAGGGCAGCACCCGCCCCGGCGACCGGATCTTCCTGGGCCTGTCCCGCGGGTCCGGCATCACGCTGCTGGTGATCATGGCCGCCATCGCGGTCTTCCTCAGCTACCGCGCCGCCCTCGCGATCTCGAAGGACGAGGCGAACTTCCTCACCGCCTCCGAGTGGAACCCGGCCGGCAACCCTCCGGTCTTCGGCATCGCGGTCCTCGCCTTCGGCACGGTCGTCAGCTCGGTCATCGCGATGATCATCGCGGTGCCGGTGGCGATCGGCATCGCGCTGTTCATCTCGCACTACGCGCCGCGCAGGCTGGCCGCCCCCATCTCGTACGTCGTCGACCTCCTCGCCGCCGTGCCGAGCATCATCTACGGCCTCTGGGGCGCGATCTTCCTCGTCCCGTACCTCGACGGCCTGAACCAGTGGCTGAACGAGTACTTCGGCTGGACGTACATCTTCGACAAGGCCAGCGACGGCGTCGCCCGCAACCTCTTCACCGTGGGCATCCTGCTGGCGATCATGATCCTGCCGATCATCACCAACGTCACCCGCGAGGTCTTCCTCCAGGTCCCGAAGATGCACGAAGAGGCCGCCCTCGCCCTCGGCGCCACGCGCTGGGAGGTCGTCCGGATGTCGGTGCTCCCCTTCGGCCGCTCCGGCATCATCAGCGCCTCGATGCTCGGCCTGGGCCGCGCGCTCGGCGAGACGATGGCCGTGGCCGTGGTGCTCTCCCCGAGCTTCATCTTCTCCGGGCATCTGCTCGACCCCGGCGGCGGCACGTTCGCCCAGAACATCGCCGCGAAGTTCAACGAGGCCAACGAGTTCGGCAGGGACGCCCTGATCGCCTCCGGTCTGGTGCTCTTCTTCATCACGCTGCTGGTCAACGGCGCCGCACGGTGGATCATCGCGCGCCGCAAGGAGTACTCGGGGGCCAACGCATGAGCAACGCCATCCAGGACAGGCGACCGGCCACCGTCGTGCGCCACGACGCCCTGACCCACGCCCGCATGCCCCGCTGGGCCCCGGCCGCCATCGCCGTCGGGTCGATCGCCGCGGGCTGCGGCGCCGGCCTCGCCGCAGGCTGGCACAGCAGAGTCCAGTGGGGCCTGCTCTCCGCGCTCTTCTTCGTGCTCGCCAGCTACGTGATCACCACCCTGGTCGAGGGCAAGCGCCAGGCCAAGGACCGCGTCGCCACCAGCGTCGTCTGGGTCTGCTTCATCCTCGCCGTGATCCCGCTGCTCTCGCTGGCCTGGGTCACCGTGAGCAAGGGCATCGAGGTCCTCGACGGGTACTTCCTGACCCACTCGATGAACGGCGTCCTCGACGCCGAGGCCGGCGGCGGCATCTACCACGCGCTCCTCGGCACCATCGAGCAGGTGCTCCTCGCGACCCTGATCGCCGCGCCGATCGGCATGCTGACCGCGATCTACCTCGTCGAGTACGGCCGCGGCCGCCTCGCGCAGGCCGTCACCTTCTTCGTCGACGTCATGACGGGCATCCCGTCGATCGTCGCGGGTCTGTTCATCCTCGCCACCTGGAACCTGATGCTGGGCTTCGGGCCCTCCGGGTTCGCCGGCTCGATGGCGCTCGCGATCCTGATGATGCCGGTGGTCGTCCGCTCCACCGAGGAGATGCTCAAGCTCGTCCCCAACGAGCTGCGCGAGGCCTCCCTCGCCCTGGGCATCCCCAAATGGCGGACGATCCTCAAGGTGGTCCTGCCCACCGCGATCGGCGGCATCACCACGGGCGTCATGCTCGCGGTCGCCCGTATCACCGGCGAGACGGCCCCCGTGCTGCTGCTCGTCTTCGGTACGAAGCTGATCAACGACAACCCCTTCGAGGGCGCGCAGTCCTCGCTGCCGCTGTACGTGTACGAGCAGTACGCAGTCGGCACCGACGCAGCGATCGACCGCGCCTGGGCCGCCGCCCTGGTCCTGATCGCCTTCGTCATGATCCTCAATCTGGTGGCCCGCGGCATCGCCCGCTGGAAGGCCCCGAAGACCGGCCGCTGAGGCCAACGGAAGTGAAGTGAACCCCATGGCCAAGCGAATCGACGTCAGCGGCCTGACCGCCTACTACGGCTCCCACAAGGCGATCGAGGACATCTCGATGACCGTGGAGCCCCGCTCCGTGACGGCCTTCATCGGCCCGTCCGGCTGCGGCAAGTCCACCTTCCTGCGCACCCTGAACCGGATGCACGAGGTCACCCCGGGCGGCCGCGTCGAGGGCAAGGTGCTGCTGGACGACGAGAACCTCTACGGCTCCGGCGTCGACCCGGTCGCCGTGCGCCGCACGGTCGGCATGGTCTTCCAGCGCCCGAACCCGTTCCCGACGATGTCGATCTTCGACAACGTGGCGGCGGGCCTGCGGCTCAACGGCAAGTACAGCAAGCGCCAGCTCGCGGAAGTCGTCGAGAAGTCCCTCAAGGGCGCGAACCTCTGGAACGAGGTCAAGGACCGTCTGAACAAGCCGGGCTCCGGCCTCTCCGGCGGCCAGCAGCAGCGCCTGTGCATCGCCCGCGCCATCGCGGTCGAGCCGGACGTCCTGCTGATGGACGAGCCGTGCTCCGCGCTGGACCCGATCTCGACGCTGGCGATCGAGGACCTGATCGGCGAGCTGAAGGAGCGCTTCACGATCGTCATCGTGACGCACAACATGCAGCAGGCGGCACGCGTCTCGGACCGCACGGCCTTCTTCAACCTGGCGGCCGTGGGCCAGCCGGGCCGACTGATCGAGATCGACGAGACGGAGCGCATCTTCGCGAACCCGTCGGTCCAGGCGACCGAGGACTACATCTCGGGCCGCTTCGGCTGACCCTCACACGTCCTGCGGTGCTGCATGGCGGTGCCACCGCAAGACGAAGGGCCCGCCCCCTCTCCCAGGGGGCGGGCCCATCTGCCTTCTGGCACCCATTGCAGCCCGTCCGGCGTTTGAGGACTGGGGGGGTCCGGGGCAGCGCCCCGCGGGGCAGGCCGACCCTTCAAGCCCCGCCGGCGTTTGAGGCGCGATTCAGCCTCGCCGGCGATTGAGGCGCGGGGTCCGGGGCAGCGCCCCGCGGGCAACCCGCACCCACACCCACCCCTCGCCGCGCTAGCCGAAGATCAGATACACAACCCCATAGCTGACCGCCGCCACCAACGCCGCCGCCGGCATCGTGATGAACCACCCCAGGATGATGTTCTTCGCGACCCCCCACCGCACCGCGTTGACCCGCTTCGTCGCCCCCACACCCATGATCGCCGAGGTGATCACATGCGTCGTCGAGATCGGCGCGTGGAAGATGAACGCCGACCCGAACATGATCGTCGCCCCCGTCGTCTCCGCCGCGAACCCCTGCGGCGGATCCAGCTCGATGATCTTGCGGCCGAGCGTCCGCATGATGCGCCAGCCGCCCGCGTACGTACCCAGCGAGAGCATCACCGCACAGGCGATCTTCACCCAGACCGGAATCTGGTCGCCCTGATCCTCGACGTCCGCGATGACCAGGGCCATCACGACGATGCCCATCGTCTTCTGCGCGTCCTGCAGACCGTGGCCGAGCGCCATGCCCGCCGCCGAGACGGTCTGCGCTATACGGAAGCCGCGCTTGGCCTTGTGCGGGTTGGACTTGCGGAACATCCACATGATTCCGACCATCACCAGATAGCCGGCCAGCAGGCCGACGATCGGCGACAGGAACATCGGGATGACGACCTTCTCGAGGACGCCGGTCCAGATCACCTCCGTGCCGCCGGCCAGCGCCGCTCCCACCATGCCGCCGAACAGCGCGTGCGAGGAGGAGGACGGCAGCCCGAAGTACCAGGTGACGAGGTTCCAGACGATCGCTCCGACCAGCGCGGCGAAGAGGATGCCCATGCCCCGCGAGCCCTGGGGCGTCTCGATCAGACCTTCGCTGACGGTCTTGGCGACGCCCTGGCCCAGGAACGCTCCGGCGAGGTTCATCACCGCGGCCATCGCCAGCGCCGCGCGAGGCGTCAGCGCACGCGTGGAGACCGAGGTCGCGATGGCGTTCGCCGAGTCGTGGAAGCCGTTGGTGTACGTGAATCCGAGCGCGACGCCAATGGTCACGATCAGAGCAAAGGTGTCCACGTGGTTCAGGACTCCTTGACCGCGATGGTCTCCACGGTGTTCGCCACATGCTCGAAGGCGTCGGCGGCCTCTTCCAACACGTCCACGATCTGCTTGAGCTTGAGCACTTCCATGGCGTCGTACTTGCCGTTGAAGAGATGCGCGAGGAGCTTGCGGTGGATCTGGTCCGCCTGGTTCTCCAGCCGGTTGACCTCGATCCAGTACTCGGTGAGGTTGTCCATGGTCCGCAGGTGCGGCATGGCCTCCGCCGTCAGCTCCGCCGCCCGCGCCAGCACCTCGATCTGCTGCTCGACTCCCTTGGGCAGCTCGTCGACCTGGTAGAGGACGACCAGGTCGACGGCCTCCTCCATGAAGTCCATGATGTCGTCGAGCGACGAAGCGAGGGAGTAGATGTCCTCACGGTCGAACGGCGTGATGAAGGAGGAGTTCAGCTGGTGGAAGATCGCGTGGGTTGCGTCGTCTCCGGCATGCTCCGCCGCCCGCATCCGTTCCGCGATCTCGACTCGGGCGGACGAGTCCGCTCCGAGAAGTTCCATGAGGAGCTTCGAGCCCGTGACGATGTTGTCCGCGGACGCGGCGAACATGTCGTAGAAGCTCGTCTCCCTCGGGGTCAGACGAAATCGCACGTGGGGTCCTCAGGGTGCTCTGGGTTGGGTCAGGCTGATGCTAGGCGCATCATCCGGCCACGGCTAACCGGCAAGTCCCCAGTGTCGCCCATCAGCCATGGGGAACAGCACGGGGCCCCGGTCACGATCCTCCACGATTCGTTACCATATACCCACGAGGGGTATGCAGGCCCTTTTCGGACAAGGGCTGTCGGGCAGCAGTCGGACAGCAGCGGACAGCAGCGGACAGCACAGTCAGGCAGCACAGGCGGACAACGGGAGGACGCGATGACGACCACCGAGGCGGCCGGCCCCCCGGTCACGGACCACGACAGCGGCCACGGCGAGACGCACGGCTACCACAAGCAGAAGGACGAGCACCTCAAGCGGCTGCGCCGGATCGAGGGTCAGATCCGCGGACTGCAGCGGATGGTCGACGAGGACGTCTACTGCATCGACATACTCACCCAGGTCTCGGCGTCCACGAAGGCGCTGCAGTCGTTCGCGCTCCAGCTGCTGGAGGAGCATCTGCGCCACTGCGTCGCGGACGCGGCGGTGAAGGGCGGCGAGGAGATCGACGCGAAGGTCGAGGAGGCGACGAAGGCCATCGCGCGCCTTCTGCGCACCTGACACACGTGCACCTGACACGCGCGGGCCGGGACGCTCGCCGTCCCGGCCGCCCTGTCGCCCGAAACGCCCGGTCTGTGCCCCTGGTCACCTGAGCCCCGGTCTGTGCCCCGGCCGCGCGGTCGTCCGACCTGGGCCGCCCCGGCCCCAGGTCACTCCTTGGCGGAGGTCGCCGCGGCGGACCGCTCCGCCGCCACCTTCAGCACCTCGTCGATACGGTCCGGGCTGAGCCGGTCCTCGTCGGCGGCCGACGCCGCGATCATCAGCTCGCCGCACAGCTCGATCTCGGCGAGGGCCACGTGGTCCTGGACGGTTGCCGTACTGGGCGGAGCCACGTGCATTCACCTCTTCCTGCTGGCGGATCCTGCCGGTGTGTCGACTTCCTAGCGTAGGGAGTGATGAACGGACCGCGCATGGCACGTCTGGACCATTTAGGCCCTGACCTTCCCGGCGTAGATGTCCCGTTCGTCGGGCAGTCGCACGGACACGGGCGCGCCGAAGTCGTACAGCAGCGTGGTCGACGTCACGGCCGCCGTACGCCCTCGATTGGCGAAGCTGAACTGGTGGCGCACCTTGCGCAGCAGGCCCTCTTCGTCGAGGTAGACGTCGAAGGGAACGGTGTCCGTGGCGAACCCTTTCGCCGCCGCCGCGAGCGACGCGCGGGCGTGCGGCCCGGCGACGCGGGCCGCGTGGGCGATGTCGGCGGTGCCCCGGAAGTGGCGCACCGTGGCGCCGGAGAGCTCCTCCTCCCCTACGTACTCGATGTCGCGGGCGCTGCGGAGCAGCTCGGCGGCGGCCAGCGGATCGGTCACACCGCCGGTGACGAGGTTGCCGTCCTCGAGGGCGGTCGTGTCGACTCGTACCCATTTGTCGGCGGGGACGCCCGCGCCGCGGTTCTTCATATAGAGCGCGCCCGGGGTGAGCAGCTCGGTGACCGGCCGGTGCTCCACCGCGCCGGAGGGGTCCTTGGGCAGGACCACGACGAGCCGGCCCATGCGCCGCTCGAAGTCGTACCCGCCCTCCCCGCGGATGGTGACGCGGGTGCCGCCGATGGCCATCTCCATGGACGTGCGCGCCTTGGAGCTGCCGGCCACGGCGAGCGCGTCGGCGGCCCCGCGGACCTGGTCTGCGTGGGCGCCCGCGCCGTGCCGGTCCTCGGCCGCGGCCCCGCCGCCGGAGCATCCGCTGACCGCCAGGACTCCCGCCACGGCGGCGGCGACGGCGGCTGCCCCGCCCGTGCGCGCCTGCTGCCGACTGTGCTGCTGCACTGCCATCGCCTGCCAACCCCCAACACGGGACGCCTGCTGCTACGAAGACCCCACCCGTCCCGGATAACGACAGCCCTGCCCCCTCGTCACGCGGGGCGCCGACCACGCCGGGGCGGCAGTACCGTGGAGGCGTGCCCCCGCATGACGCTCCGGCAGACGCCCCGCCCCACCGCATCTCCACGATGGAACGGGGCTCGTTCTGCATAGCCCGCTGTTCCTGCGGCTGGTCGGGCGCCGCCCGCAGATCCCGTGACCGAGCCCGCACCGACGCCGAGTCGCACCAGACGACCGCAGGCCCAGAATCCTGACCCGCGGGGCGGACAGCGCCCCGGCCCCCTGCCGGCAGACGACGACGGCCGAAAGTCCCCGCAGCCGACCGGAACCCCGCGCTCCCCGGACCCGTCTCCTCCCCCAGGAGGCCCCATGGACCGGCGCGCACTGCTCACCACCGCTATAGCTCTCTCCGCCACCGCCTGCACAGGCAGCGGCACCGCCGCATCGGCGCCGCCCGGCTCGTCCCCGGGAGGGACGGCCCAGTCGCTGGGCCGCGCCCCCGCGCGTACGGCGGCCGCGGCAGCCGCGGCGGACTGGAGCGCACTCGCCCGCGGGCTGGACGGCACGCTCGTACGGCCCGGGGACGCCGCCTATCCGACGGCCCGGCAGCTCTACAACACGCGCTTCGACTCCCTCAAGCCCGCCGCCGTCGCGTATGTCGCGGGCGAGGACGACGTCAAGGAGTGCCTCGCCTACGCCAAGGCCCACCGCACCCCGGTCTCCATCCGCAACGGCGGCCACTCCTACGCGGGCTGGTCCTCCGGAAACGGCCGCCTCGTCATCGACGTCTCCTCACTCAACCGCGTCTCCGCCGACGGCTCCATAGGCGCCGGCGCGAAGCTCATCGACGTCTACCACACCCTCGGCCGCAAGGGCCGCACCATCCCCGCCGGCTCCTGCCCCACCGTCGGCGTCTCGGGCCTCACCCTCGGCGGCGGCCACGGCGTGACCTCCCGCGCCTACGGGCTGACCTGCGACAGCCTCCTCTCCGCCACGATCGTCACGGCCGACGGCAAGCAGCTGACGGCGAGCGCCACCGAGAACAAGGACCTCTTCTGGGCGCTGCGCGGCGCGGGCAACGGCAACTTCGGCGTCGTGACCCGGCTCCGCTTCCGTACGCACCCCGCTCCGCCGAGCGTCACCGCGTATCTCACCTGGCCCTGGTCGAAGGCCGCCGCGGTGCTCACCGCCTGGCAGCGGTGGGGCCCGGCCCAGCCGGACGAGATCTGGTCGTCGATCCACCTCGCCGCCGGCCCCGGCGGCACCACCCCCACGCTCTCCGTCGCCGCGTTCACGCTCAGCAGCGAGAGCGATCTGCGCAACGCGCTCGACCGGCTCGCCGACACGGCGGGCTCGCCCGCGCGCTCGGTCTCGGTGCGTCCCCGCGGCTACCTGGACGCGATGCTCGGCTACGCGGGCTGCTCCACGGTCGGCCAGACCCAGTGCCATCTGCCGGGCAAGACCCCGGGCCGCGCGCCGCAGGGCGTGCTGCAGCGGGAGACGTACGCCGCCGCGTCCGACTTCTTCGACCGGGACCTGTCCCCGGCCGGGGTGCGCGCGCTGATCGGCGCGGTCGAGGCGTTCACCGCGATCAAGCCGAGCCAGGGCGGGGGCGGCGGCTCGATCGCGCTGACCGCGCTGGGCGGCGCGATCAACCGGGTGGATCCGCTGGCGACGTCGTTCGTGCACCGGCGTTCGCGGATGCTGGCGCAGTACATCGGGGCCTGGCGCGCGGGCACCGCAGGCTCGGCGCAGCAGGCGTGGCTGAAGTCCGCCCATGGGTCGATGCGGCGGTACGCGTCCGGCGCCGCGTACCAGAACTACATCGACCCGACGCTGAAGGACTGGCGCACGGCGTACTACGGCCCCGCGGCGGACCGGCTGACCCGGCTGAAGAAGCAGTACGACCCGAACCGGCTGTTCGACTTCCCGCAGGCGCTGTAGGCGGTGGGCGGGGGCATCGGGCTGGCGGGCGCTATAGCGGTCGGGTTCCTCACGACGGCTATGGCTCACGCGGCGCGGGCTCGCTCGGTGCGGGCTCGCTAGGGTCGGCGCGCCTCGCGCCCGGCTTGCCTCGCGCCCGGCCTACCTCGTGCCCGCCTACCTCGTCGCCCCGGCTCGCCTCGCGCCCGCTCGTTCTACGCCGCGAGGTGCTTCTACGCCGCGAGGTCCTTGTCGTCGGGGCCCGCGCCCTCGGTCCTCGGCTCCGGGATGTCGAGCGTCTCGTGCCGGTCGGCCGCGCCCGCGGTCGCGACCCGCTTGGACCGTACGAGCCAGGAGAGCCGGCTCGACCCGGCGACCGCCGACATCACCGGCGTCAGCAGGGCGAGGGCGAGCGGCGCGAGCAGCAGCGCGACCGCCGTGCCGAGCGCGAACCCGCCGACGACGTCGGTGGGGTAGTGCACGCCCATGTAGACGCGGCAGAAGCCCTCGGCGAGCGCGAGCCCGAGCGCGGCGAACCCGAACCTGCGGTGCGCGACGAAGACGCCGGCCCCGATCGCCATGGCCATGGTCGCGTGGTCGCTCACGAAGGAGTAGTCGGTCTTGCCGCCGACGAGGACCTCGAGACCCTGGTGGTCGAGGAAGGGCCGCGGTCTCTCTACGAAGCCGCGGATGGGGATGTTGACCAGGAGCGCGATGCCGGCGGCGAGCGGCGCCCAGACCAGACTCGCGACGGCGGCCACCGAGTCCTCGCGCGTGCCGCGTCGGCGCACGCTCCACCAGCACCACAGGACCAGCAGGACCATCGCGAGCATGATTCCGTACTCGCCGACGAACTCCATCGCGCGGTCGAACCACGACGGGGCGTCCCTGGCCAGGCCGTTGATGTCATAGAGCAGGCTGACATCGGGGTTCGACCCATCCGCTGCCAGTTCAGCTGCGAGCCCAGCCATCCGCTGCCCCTTGCCTTGTGCCTACGCGCGGCGCGCACCTCGGTTCTACGCCGCTTCTACCAACCCCCGTGGTCAGTGCGATGTCTGCTGCATGGTCAGTGTGCGGCCGTCCTCGTTCAGGGAACGGCTCTCCTCATAACTACGTTCCACTCTCCACCGAACGATCACCATGACGTTACCGAAGAGTGATGCATCGTCCCAGCTCAGGGCCTGTGCCCAGGGAAGAGTTCCGGCCATCTCAAACGACAAATCACGTTTCCGGGGATGCTGGGAGGTCCGTAGGCAGCGCTTTCGCGCCATCCTCGGTGACCCGCGTCGCGCCGAAGTAGTCCGGAGTGTCGATCTTGTCGAAGCGGATGACGGCGCCGGTGTACGGCGCGTTGATCATGTACCCGCCGCCCACGTAGAGCCCGACGTGGCGAATGGCGCGCGAATTGGCGAGGTCGTCGGAGAAGAAGACGAGGTCGCCGGGGAGCAGCTCGTCGCGGGAGGGGTGCTCGCCCGCGTTGTACTGGTCGTTGGCCACACGCGGCAGCTCGATGCCGACGGTGCGGTACGCGGCCTGGGTGAGCCCCGAGCAGTCGAACCGGCCGCCCTGCTCGGGCGTGCCGTTGCCGCCCCACAGGTACTTCGTGCCGAGCTTCTTCTGTGCGAAGTAGATGGCCCCGGCGGCCTGCCGGGAGGGCTCGACGCGCCCGACGGGCTTGGCGAAGCTCTTCTCGAGGGTGCGGATGACCTTCACATAGTTCTGCGTCTCGCGGTACGGGGGGACGCCGCCGTACTTGATGACGGCGTACGCGCCCGCGTTGTACGCGGCGAGCATGTTGTCCGTGGGGTCGCCGGGCGCCTTCTTCACGTACCCGGCCAGCTCGCAGTCGTAGGAGGCGGCGGACGGGATCGCGTCGGCCGGGTCCCAGACGTCGCGGTCGCCGTCCTTGTCGCCGTCGATGCCGTGGGTGGCCCAGGTGCCCGGGATGAACTGCGCGATGCCCTGCGCGGCGGCGGGGCTCTGGGCGCGCGGGTTCCAGCCGCTCTCCTGGTAGAGCTGGGCGGCGAGCAGCGCGGGGGTGATGGCGGGGCAGAGCGTGCCCCACTTCTGCACGAGCGGCTGATAGAGCGCGGGCACGGCGCCCTTCGCCAGGCCGACCGCCCGGCCGCCCTTCGCGTCGGCCATCAGCCCGGCCGCAGCGGAGTACGTGCCGACGACGAGCAGCGCGACGAAGCTCAGGCAGAGCCCGATCCCGATTCCACTGGCCATCCATACTTTCCGCACTGCTCAACCCTCCCTCATCGCGACGCCGTTCCCCCTCGTTTCCGCGTTTCCGCGTTTCCGCCCGCGTGCCCTATGGCTTGCGTCCCACTCCGCAGTACATGGCGACTTCGTCGGCCGGCTTCTCGGGCCGCCATAGCGAGCACGACACGATGCCGGGGTCGAGCACGTCGAGGCCGTCGAAGTACCGGGCGATCTGCTCGGGGGTGCGCTGGGTGAGCTTGGGCGTGCCGTGCTCGTTCCAGAACGCGACGGCTTCGTCGACGTCGGGCATGGCGGGGCTGGTGATGGTGTGCGAGAGGACGAGGTGGCTGCCGGCGGGCAGAGCGTCCATCAGCCGGCGCACCACGCCGTACGACTGGTCGTCGTCCTCGATGAAGATGGCGACGCCGAGCAGCATCAGGGCGACGGGCCGCGTGAGGTCGAGCGTGTCGGCGGCGCGCTCGAGGATCGTGTCGACGTCCCGCAGATCGGCGTCGAGGTAGTCGGTGCGCCCCTCGGGCGAGCTGGCCAGCAGGGCGCGCGCGTGGGCGAGGACGAGGGGATCGTTGTCCACGTAGACGATCCGCGCCTCGGGGGCGACGCGCTGGGCGACCTCATGGGTGTTGTCGGCCGTCGGCAGCCCGGTCCCGACGTCGAGGAACTGGCGGATGCCGACGTCCTGGGCCAGATGGTGCACGGCCCGTCCGAGGAACAGCCGGTCGGCGAGGGCGTACTCCCCGATCCCGGGGTGCAGCCCGCGAATCTGGTCCCCGGCCTCGCGGTCGACGGGGTAGTTGTCCTTGCCGCCGAGCCAGTAGTTCCAGATACGGGCCGTGTGCGGGCGGCTTGTGTCAATTCTGGAAAGTAAGTTCGCGTTGTCGGTCACACCGCCCAAGATATCCAACTCTGGTGACGACGGCGGGGGTTGGACGGCCAGGCCGGAGGCAGCCGGGAGGCGCGCGGTCCCACACGACGGGCGCATACGGCGGGCGCACTGCCCGCGCGGCCATAGCTCGCTGGGGGACGTAGCCCCCTCGGGGCGGGGGCGGACGGGGGGCGGACGGAGGCATACGGGTGACAGAACCGGCCGACCGAAGCACGGAGGCAGCACCGCTGGCGGTCCGTCACCTCACACTGCGTGGTGCACCCGTAACGCTGATGGGCGTATGCGGTGTGTGAGCCGCACCCCAAAGGTGGAACAACGACAGTCATTGCCCGGAGTCACCCTCCGTGATACACAGAGTGACGAAACGTGTACTCACACCGTCCATAGCCGCGCTGCCGCAGGTCAGGGCAGCGAGGTCGGTCATACGTGCGGAGATCGGGTAAAGAGACCCGCCAAGTCGGCTTACGCGAGCGGTTTCATCAGCGAAGATAGAACGACAGCCCATGCCGAGGGGCACGGGCACTGAACAACCCAACAGGGGCGGTGAGTTACATGATCCTGGCAGCCGAAAAGGGCGATATCACCACCATCATCGGCGGAATCGCCCCGAACTGGGGGCCGTTCGGGAGCCTGGGCAACGAGGCTCGAGTGATGATCGAGGTCGTGATGGCCATTGCCATCCTCCTCTGCCTCGGCATCGCGATCTGGGGCGCGGCCAAGCAGCGCATCGGAGCGACGGCCCTTCGCGACACCTTCAGCGCCGAGCAGGGCAAGGGCCTGATCGTCGCCGGACTGACCGGCGTCTTCATCATCGGCTCACTGGGGACCTTGTTCACCATCGTGTACGGGATGGCTGTCTAGCCGCCCGCCGTCCTCTCCGGGCGCGCCCGGGCCCATCCCTTGAGGTTGCGTTTCCCTGATGTCGAGTCACCACACCGCGCCCATGCGGAAAGCAGCACGACTACCGTCGTACCAGGCGCGGCACTCCGCGGAACTGCAAACGGTTGAGGGGGCGTACGCACGATGAGCCTCGGTGACGAGTCCGGCTACGGAGCGGAGTCGGCCGGCCGCACGGACGAGCGCTTCGGCGGCTCGGGCCAGACCCGCACCCGCCTGCCGGGCGGCGGCGGCCAAGGCGACGACGTCTACGGCGGCGCGCGCCGCCCCCTGCGCAGCTCGCGCTCCCTCATCACGGTGGTGGGCATCGTGGTGCTCCTGATCGCGGCTATCGCGTTCGCGAACCAGGGCGGCGGCGACGAGGACGCCCCGGGCGAGACGACGAAGGGCGCGGCCTCCCAGCCGACGGCGGCGACGGGCGTGAAGCCGGTGACGGGGAAGGACGGACAGATCCCGTCGGGGTACGCGAAGGACGAGCAGGGGGCGCAGAGCGCGGCGGCGAATTACGCGGTGGCGCTGGGTTCTGACGGCATGTTCAAGTCCGGGACGAGGCGGGACATCGTCCAGACCATCCACGATCCGGCGGTCGTGACCGGCCTCCTGAGCAGCTTGGACAAGGCCTACTCCCCCGGCTTCCTCGCCAACATCGGTCTGACCGCAGACGGCGCCGCGCCAGCAGGTCTGACCTTCGTCTCCCGCACCGTGCCCGTCGGCACCAAGGTGACCGGGCTGAACGGAGACAAGGCGACCGTCGAGGTCTGGTGCACCGGACTCGTGGGCCTCGCGGGCAAGGACTCCACCAAGCCCGTGACCGAGACCTGGTTCACGATCACCCAGAACCTCACATGGGTAGGCAACGACTGGAAGATCGTGTCTTCGACCCAGAAGGAAGGCCCGACCCCGGTCAACGGTGACAACCGCGCCTCTTCCGCGGACGAGATCGCTGGAGCTGTAGCGGGATACGGAGGCTTCACCTATGCCCGTTAGCAGGCGCCCGCGCGCCCTCGCGATCACGGCTCTGACCAGCCTTTCCGCATCGATCACGCTGTTCGCCTCGCGGGCATCGGCCGCTCCGACACCCACGCCGGCGCCCTCGCCCTCCAAGAGCGACAACCCTTGCGACCTCATCGTCGGGCTCGCGAAGGACTACTGCGAGGACGGCGAAAAAGCCGGCGGCGCCCCCCGCTCCACCCCCTCCAACCCCACCGACACCCTCGACCCCCTCGCCTCCCTCGCGCGTGGGTGCGCCGACGCCGCCGCGTGGACCGTCGAGACGCTCTCCAAGGCCGTGAAGTCCACCGCCACCGTCGACTTCACCAACGGCGCCTTCCTCTCCCAGTACGCCATCGTCTTCGCCGCCGCCACCATCCTCACCCTCCTCCTGTGGCTCCTCGCCGTGGCCAAGCGCGCCATCCGCGGGGTCCCCCTCACCACCGCCGTCTCCGAGGCCATCGGCTTCCTCTGGCTGACCGTCCTCGCGTGCGCCTTCACCCCGCTGATCCTCTACACGCTCGTCTCCGTCACCGACAGCGTCACCGAGGTCATCGCGGGCGGCACCACCGGGCAGACCGACATGTTCTTCGGGAACTTCTCCGGCGCGCTCAAGAAGGGCACCGACATCGGCGGCGGGCCGATCATGCTGATCGTCGTCTCGCTCGTCACGATCCTCGCCGCCGGGATCCTCTACCTCGAGCTGTTCATCCGCGCCGTCCTGCTCTACGTCGGCGCGCTCCTCGGCGTCATCGTCTACTCCGGGCTCGTCGACAAGAACATGTGGGGGCACGTACGCCGCTGGGCCGGGATCATGATCGCGATCATCCTGGTCAAGCCGGTCATCGTGATCGTCCTCGGGCTCGCGGGCGCGCTCTCCGCCGACAAGGGCCCCGACTCCTTCTCCGCCGTCGTCTCCGGCCTCGCGATCATCCTGCTCGCCATCTTCGCCTCCGCGATGATCTACCGTTTCGTCCCCGGCTTCGGCGACGAGATCGCCGCCTCCCGCAACAACCGCCTCCAGAACGGCGCCGAGAACGCCGCGGCCGCCGTCATCAGCTCCCCCGCCGCCCTCGTCTCCCAGGGCATCAAGACCCACAGCAGCCGCGGCAACGCGGGCGGGGACAGCGGCGGCGGCAGCGCCCGCCCCGCCAACCCCATCAGCGGAGGCGTCGCGGCGCACAGCAGCCGCGGCGCCGGAGCGGGCGGCGGCGCCTCGTCCGCCGCTCCCCCGCCGCGTAACAGCAGCAGTCCCACCAGTGGCACCCCGCACAGCAACCGCAAGAGCACAGGAGGTGGAGGGCGTTGACGACCCAGTCCCAACCCATCACGCCCCGCCGTACGTATCTGATCGGCCGCGCCCGGCCGAACGCGATCGTCGGCAAGAACCGCGAGACGGGCGAGATCGCGCTGATCATCGCCGGCGCGTTCCTCGGCATGATGAGCGGGCTGCTGGTCCCCGTCCTGTCCCTGCGGATCGTGCTGCTGATGGGCTTCCCGATGCTCGCGCTGGCCGCGGTGTACGTCCCGTTCCGCCACCGCACCTTCTACAAGTGGTACGAGATCAACCGCAGCTATAAGCGCACCCTGCGCCAGGGCACCCTCTACCGCTCCTCCGCCGCCGAGGCCGGAGTCCGGCTCGACGGCCGCGAGGTCGAGATCGGCCCGCCCCCCGGCATCGGCCGGATCAACTGGCTCGCCGCGCCCTTCGGCCCCGACGAGATCGCCGTGCTGCTGCACGCCGACCGCCGTACCGTCACCGCCGCCATCGAGATCGAGGGACCCGGCGTCGGGCTGCGCGACAGCGAGGACCAGGAAGCCCTGGTGGACCGTTTCGGCACGCTGCTCAAGCATGTCGCCAACGGCGACGGCTTCGTGACCCGCCTTCAGATGCTGGCCCGCACCCTCCCCGCCGACCCCGACGCGCACGCCAAGGACGTCGCCCAGCGCGGCGACCAGCAGTCCCCCGGCTGGCTGCGCGACTCCTACGACCAGCTCCAGTCGATGGTCTCCACCTCCAGCGAGCAGCACCGCGCCTACCTCGTCGCCTGTATGCACTACACCCGCGAACTGGCCGCCGAGGCCCACGCCATGGCCCGCGCCGCCCGCCAGTCCACCGGCGCGCGCAAGCTCGACAAGGACGCCGGACTCGCCGTCGTCATGGCCCGCGAGCTCACCGACATCTGCGCCCGCCTCGCCGAAGCCGACATCCGCGTACGCCAGCCGCTGGGCCAGGGCCGCCTCGCCTCACTCGTCCACTCGATGTACGACCCCGACCACCCCATCGACCACATCCAGGCGATGACGAAACGGAACGCCTGGCCCGCCGAGCTGGACGCCATGCAGCCCACGTTCCTCCAGGCGAAGACCCGCGAGTCGTCCACCCGCGCCCCCTGGTGCCACTCGACCGCCTGGGTCAAGGAGTGGCCGATGACCCCGGTCGGCGTCAACTTCCTGGCGCCGCTGCTCGTCCACACCCCCGACGTCATCCGCACGGTCGCGGTCACGATGGACCTCGAGCCCACCGAGGTCGCCATCGAGCGGATGCTCACCGAGAAGACCAACGACGAGGCCGACGCCAGCCGCGCCGCCAAGATGAACCGCACGGTCGACCCGCGGGACATCGCAGCGCACGGCAGGCTCGACCAACGGGGTGAAGATCTCGCCAGCGGTGCGGCAGGCGTCAATCTCGTCGGGTACATCACCGTGTCGGCGCGTACACCCGAGGCCCTGGCCCGGGACAAGCGCACGATCAGGGCCTCGGCCGGCAAGTCCTATCTGAAGCTGGAGTGGTGCGACCGCGAGCACCACCGTGCCTTTGTGAACACCTTGCCGTTCGCGACCGGCATCCGACGCTGAACGAGAGGGCAGTCCGCCATGCGAGATCCGCTTTCCGTCTTCACGGATGCCTTCACCTCCTTCCTCTTCGGGAAGGTGGAGACCACCCGCCTGCCCGTCCGTACGTCGACGGGCCAGGCGCAGGCCGTCTACCTCCCCACCGCCGCGCCCGGCCTGGGCGACTCCGGCGTGATCATCGGCCGCGAGGTCTATAGCGGGAAGGGCTACATCTACGACCCCTTCCAGCTGTACGGCCAGCAGCTCCCCGCCCCCCACTGGCTGGTGCTCGGCGAGTCCGGAAACGGCAAGTCGGCGCTGGAGAAGACGTACGTACTGCGGCAGCTGCGCTTCCGCGACCGCCAAGTGGTCGTGCTGGACGCGCAGGGCGAGGACGGCGTCGGCGAGTGGAACCTCGTCGCGCAGGAGCTGGGGATAACCCCTATCCGGCTCGACCCGATGACCGCGCTGGACGGCGGCATCCGGCTCAACCCGCTGGACCCGGCGATCACCACGACCGGCCAGCTGGCGCTCCTCAGGACGATCATCGAGGTCGCCATGGGGCACGGTCTCGACGAGCGCGCCGGCTTCGCGCTGAAGGTGGCGCACGCCTACGTCAACGAGACGATCCTGGACCGCCAGCCCGTTCTGACGGACATCGTGGAGCAGCTGCGGCACCCGGAGCCGGAGTCGGCGGAGGCGATGAACGTCGATATAGACGATGTACGGGCCTGGGGCCTGGACGTCGCGCTCGTGCTGGACCGGCTGGTCGACGGCGACCTGAGGGGCATGTTCGACGGCCCCACGACGGTCGGCATCGACCTGGACGCGCCGCTGATCGTCTTCGACCTCTCGCACATCGACCGGAACTCGATCGCGATGCCGATCCTGATGGCGATCGTGGGGGTGTGGCTGGAGCACACCTGGATCCGCCCCGACCGGAAGAAACGGATCTTCCTGGTCGAGGAGGCGTGGCACATCATCAACAGCCCGTTCGTCGCCCAGCTCTTCCAGCGGCTGCTGAAGTTCGGCCGCCGTCTGGGCCTCTCGTTCGTCGCGGTCGTCCACCACCTTTCGGACGTGGTCGACGGGGCGGCGGCGAGAGAGGCGGCGGCGATCTTGAAGATGGCGTCGACGCGGACGATCTACGCCCAGAAGGCGGACGAGGCGAGAGCGACGGGCCGGGTGCTCGGCCTGCCGAGATGGGCGGTCGAGATCATCCCCACGCTCACGCCGGGCATCGCGGTCTGGGACGTCAACGGCAACGTCCAAGTGGTCAAGCACCTGGTGACGGAGGCGGAGAGGCCACTGGTCTTCACGGACCGCGCGATGACCGAGTCGTCCGGCCCGGCGCTGCCCGAGGACATCGCAGCCGCGGAGTGGGAGGCGGAGCAGCGCGCGGCCCTGATCGAACGACAGCAGATGGACGCGTCGTCCGAGTCGACGGTGGCATGACATGCGGGACCGTCGCCGCCACCCGCACGACCGCGAAGAGGAACGGGGCATCCCGGACGGCCTGTTGCTGGGCCTGCTGGGCTTCCTGCTCGGCCTGACCCTGCTGGTCTGGACGGCCACCGGCCTGGCGGGCGTGCTGGTGCACGGGTCGTGGCCGACGGGCGTGACCTTCGGGAACACGCCCCTGGCGATGCGCGCGCTGGCCTCCCAGCCGCAGGACCTCCCCGCGGCGTGGCCGAACACCCCGGCGGCGGAGCTGTCGGGGTACGGGCTGTTCTGGGGCCTGGCGATCGGCGAGCTGATGGTGCTGACCGTCCTGACGATCTTCGTCCTGGGCACGCTGTCCCGTTGGAGAGCGGTCCGCGCGAACAGGCGAGAGCAGGAACGGGAGCAGGAAGAGGCTTCCGGCGCTCGCGGCGCGGGGCGGGGAGACCGCGGGGGACGTACGGACGGCAGCCGTACGGATCGCAAGGGTGGCAGCCGTACGGGTCGCAAGGGTCGTACGAGCGCCCCCGGGGCCGCCTCAGCCGCCACAGGGTCCTCAGCCGCCTCCGACGCCGCGGACCGCGAGACCCGCAGGGACGAGTGGGACTTCCCGCCGGAGCGCACCGCCGGCCCCTCATCGGAGACGGCGCACACGGAGACGGCGCACACCCCCCGGCGCGGCGCCGACCGTGCGGCCGGGGCAGCCCACGGCGCCGCGGACGCCGACGGGCTCGCGCAGCCCGGCGGCTGGGAGCACCCCGCCGAAGGCAGCGGCGCCCCCGCCGGCCCGCCCCACACCGGCGCGTCCGCCCATGAGGCGGCCGGCCGGGAGCACCCCGCCACCCCAGACGGCGCCCCCGCGAAGACGCCCCACGCAGCCCCCACCCGGCACGCGCAGCAGGAGACGGCCGCCTGGGACGCCGTCGCCAACCCCCTGGGCGGTACCGGCAGTCCCCTGGGCGGAGCCGACAGCCCTCTGGGCGGCGCGAGCCCCCTCCCCTCGCCCCGGACCCCCCGTCTCCTCTTCGGCGCCCCCGCCACCCGCAAGCCCACCACCCTGCGCGCCGTCCTCGACGCCGACGGGCCCGCGCTCGTCGTCACCTCGGACCCCACCGTCTGGGCCGAGACCAAGGACGCCCGCGCCAAGCTCGGCCCCGTGCTCGTCTACGACCCGGGCCATCTGTGCGACACCCCCGGCCGCCTCCACTGGTCCCCCACCGCCCGCTGCGAGGACCCCGCCATCGCCCAGGAGAGAGCCGCGGCCCTCCTCGCCCCCGTACGCCCCCGCGCTCTCCTCGACGCCGCCATGGCCGACACCGCCGAGACGCTCCTGCGGTGCTGGCTGCACGCCGCGGCCGTGGACGGACGGCAGTTCAAGCAGCTCCTGCGCTGGGCGCAGGGCACGGGCGCCCACGAGGCCGTACGCATCCTGCGCACCCACCCCAAGGCCGTCCACAGCCTCGCCGGACTCCTCGAGTCCGCGCTCACCGCCCACCCCGAGCGCCGGGAGATCGCCCAGCAGCTGGTCGCCCGCGCCCTCGCCTCGCTCTCCTCGATCCACATCCGCGAGGCCTGCACGCCCAACCGCGCCGATTCCCTCGCCTTGGAGTCATTCATAGACGAAGGGGGCACGCTCTATGTGGTGGGTGAACCCATCGAGGATCCCCGCACCCACCCTGGTGCGATGCCGCTGCTCACAGCGCTCGCCTCAGACGTGGTCGAGCACGGCCGCCGCATGGCCGCACGGTCATCCGCCGGCCGGCTCGACCCACCACTGACGCTCGTCCTCGACGACGTGGCCGCCGTGGCGCCCCTGCCCCGCCTCCCGGAGCTGCTGGCCGCCGGCCAGGACCACGGCCTGCCGACGCTGGTCCTGCTCCGCTCCGCCGAACAGGCCCGCTCCCGCTGGACGGACGCCCTCACGCAGTAAGAAGGCGCAGCAGGGAAAAGCGCAGCGGGGAGCAGGACACAGTCGGGAGAACCGCCCGCGCGGTGGCCCCAGACCGCACCCGGGGGTGGTGCCAGCGACACCCCCCAACCTGCCTGCTACGCCCACTGACCCACGGCCCCCGCCACGGCAGAGTCATAGGCACGCCAACCAGCGCACCACGACTCAGGGGGTCCCGCTCATGCCTACTCGCCGCCACGTCCTCGGTACCGCAGCCGCTCTCACCGGAACGGCGCTGATCAGCGCCGCCGCCGCGACGTCGGCCACGGCAGCGTCGACAGCCAAGGCGGCCAAAACGGCCACGGCAGCGGCCGGCGCGCAGCGCCCCGCCCGCCGCGGCGACCTCCTCGCCCTCACCCACGCCACCGTCGTCGAGGGCAACCGCGCCACCCCCGACCAGACCCTGCTCGTCCAGGACGGCCGTATCGTCCGCTCCGGCCCGAGCGCGCACATCGTGATCCCCCGCGCCGCCCGCACCGTCGACCTGCGCGGCAAGTACGTCATCCCCGGTCTGATCGAGTCCCACGCCCACACCACCGGCCCCGACGAGGTCGCCGCCCCCGTCTTCCCGCTGGCGGGCGTCACGGCCGTACGGGAGATGTGGGGCGCCCCCGCCCACCACGAGCGCCGCCAGAAAGTCGCGGCCGGCAAGCTCCTCGGCCCCCACTGGACCATCGCCAGCCCGATCGTCGACGGCCCGCCCACCCTGTTCACCCAGGACACCGGCAACCAGGTGATCGAGGCGCGCGACGAGGCCTCCGCCCGCCGCGCCGTACGGGAGGCCAAGCGCTCCGGCGCGGACTTCGTCAAGGTCTACTCCCGCCTGACCCGCCCCGCCTACCTCGCCCTCGCCGACGAGGCCCGCCGCCAGGGCATCCGCTTCGCCGGCCACTGCCCCGACTCCATGACGGTCGCCGAGTGCAGCGACGCCGGCCAGCAGACCATCGAGCACCTGCACGCGCTGCTCCTGGCGACCTCCTCCAAGGAGGAGGAGATCCGCCGCCGCCTGGCGGAGGTGCGGATCGACCCGAACGAGCCCTCCAGCCTCGCCCGTTACAACGCCTGGTTCCGCCAGGTCCACGAGCTCGAGTACGAGGCCGTGCGCAGCTACGACCCCGTCCGCGCCCGCGCCCTCTTCGAGCGCCTCGCCGCCAACGGCACGCGCGTCGTCCCCACGCTCTCCGTCCACCACGCCCTGGAGCGCCCCGAGGAGATCCCCGCCCGCCAGGACGAGGCCAGGTACGTCCCGTCGGGGACGGCCGACAGCTGGCCGGCCACCTGGGAGGCCCTGACCGGCGGCCGCACCCCCCGCGAGGCGACCCGCATCCGCCAGATCTACGCACACCGGCTGCGCCTGGTCGCCGAGATGCACCGCGCGGGCGTCGAGGTCCTCGCGGGCACCGACACCGGCACCGGCTACCTCGTCCCCGGCTTCTCCCTGCACGACGAGATGGCACTGCTCGCCGAGGCCGGCCTGCCCGCCCACCGGGTGCTGGAGTCCGCGACGACCGCTCCCGCCCGGATGCTGGGCCTGGACGACCGCCGGGCCGACCTAGTGGTCCTGGACGCCAACCCGCTCGACGACATCCGGAACACCCGTTGCATCGACTCCGTGGTCGTCGCCGGCCGCCACATCAGCCGCGCCGAGCGCGGACGGCTGCTGGCCCAGGTCGAGCAGGCCGCCGCCGCCAGCCGGCCGCCCGCGACCACGGCCGCCCCGGCGTCCGCCCTGCCCCTGCGCCCCTGCTGCTAGGACGACGGGCCATCGCCCCGGTGCTCCGCCACAGCCCCTCGCCGCCAGCCCCCAGGCCGCCCCTGCCGCTCGTCCATAGACGCTCGCGGCTCTCCGTACGCCCTCGACGCTCCAGACGCCCGCGGCCCTCCCTCAGACCTACCGCCAGATCTCCAACTCCCGTTCCCGTGCCGAAGGATCACCCGGCACGGGAACACTCTCGCCGCTGGGCACGAAACCGATGCGCCTATAGAACGCGGCAGCACGCGCGTTCCGCTCGTCCACATACAGCCGCACCCGCTCGATCCGCGGCCCCTCAAGCGCCCACGACCACTCCATAGCGGCCTCGAACAGCCCCTTAGCGACCCCGGTGCCCCGCGCCTGCGGCCGTACGAACACCCCGACCACATGCGTCTGGTCCCTCTTGGCGGCCTCCCCGAACCGCACCTTGCCCGCCGGCCGCTCCACCAGCACGGTCAGCGTCCCCAGCCACCGCCCGTCCCCCGCCTCCGCGATGAACTGCCGCGCGACGACGCCCTCCCCGACAGCGGCCGCCCGATCCCGCCAGAACGCGTCCGGCTTCTGGACGGCCTGTTCGTACGTCTCCAGGAAAGCGAAGGGCGCCGCCGGATCCTGAAGCGCGGCCAGCCGGATCTCCCGGGCCTTCGCCCACTCCTCGGCGCGCACCGCGCGGATGACATGGTCCATCCGCCGATAGTGGCCGCGTCCGGCGCCCCGAGCAACGCGGCCCCGCCGTCGTACCCCGGTACTACCCGCCCGCGCCGAGCTCCCGTCCCCGGTCGGACGAACCGCCGCCGCCCGCTCCGTAGCGTCGAAGCCATGATCAAGGCATCGGGACTCACCAAGAAGTACGGCGACAAGACCGTCGTCCAGGACCTGAGCTTCACCGTCAAGCCCGGCTCGGTCACCGGCTTCCTCGGCCCCAACGGCGCGGGCAAGTCCACCACCATGCGCATGCTGCTCGGCCTGGACAAGCCGACCCGCGGCCGCTCCACCATCGGCGGACGCGCGTACGTCGCCCACAACGCCCCGCTGCACGAGGTCGGCGCGCTCCTCGAAGCCCGCTCCGTGCACCCCGGCCGCTCCGCCTACCACCATCTGATGGCGCTCGCCCACACCCACGGCATCCCCAAGAGCCGCGTCCAGCACGTCCTGGACCTCGCCGGGATCAGCCAGGTGGCCGGCAGACGCGTGAAGGGCTTCTCGCTCGGCATGGGTCAGCGGCTCGGCATCGCCGCCGCCCTGCTCGGCGACCCCGCCGCCGTCATCCTCGACGAGCCGGTCAACGGCCTCGACCCGGAGGGCGTCCTGTGGATCCGCAACCTCCTCAAGTCCCTCGCCGCCGAGGGGCGCACGGTCCTCGTCTCCTCCCATCTGATGAGCGAGATGGCCCTGACCGCCGACCATCTGGTCGTCATCGGCCGCGGCCGGCTGCTCGCCGACACCACGGTCGCGGACTTCGTACGCGACTCCGGCGCCGCCGCCGTCAAGGTCGTCACCCCCGAAGCGGCCCTGCTGGCCCAGCACCTCGCCGCCCCCGGCGTCGAGATCGCCCCCAGCGCCCCGGGCGTCCTGGAAGTCCGCGGCACCGACAGCGAGCACATCGGACGCACCGCCGCCGCCCACGGCATCCCGCTGTACGAACTCACCCCGCACACCGCCTCGCTGGAGCAGGCGTTCATGGACCTCACCCGCGACACGGTCGAGTACCAGGCCACCGCCACCCCGACAGGAGCAGCAGCATGACCGCCGCCACCCCCACCGCCCTCGCCCCGACCGCGTACCGTGTGACGCCCGCGCGCGTCATGCGCTCCGAGTGGCACAAGTTCTGGTCGCTGCGCTCCAGCTGGATCACGCTGTTCTCCGCGTACGCCGTGATCCTCGCCGTCGGCATCACCATGGGCACCACCTACGACGGCGACGACTCCGAGATCGACACCGTCACCCTGATCCTCCTGGGCACCCAGCTCGCGCAGATCGCCCTCGCGGTGCTCGGCATCCTGGTCACCGCGGGCGAGTACTCGACCGGCATGATCCGCGCCTCCCTGACCGCCGTGCCGCAGCGGCTCCCGGTGCTGTGGTCCAAGGCGGCGGTGTTCGCCGGCATCGTCTTCAGCCTCTCCCTGGCCACGGTCCTCGCCACCTTCCTCACCGCGCAGGTCTTCCTGGAGGGCACCGACAAGGCCGCCTCCCTGAGCGATCCCGGCATCGCCCGGGCGCTGCTGGGAAGCGCCGCCGCGATCACCCTCCTGGGGATGACCGCCCTGGGCCTCGGCGCCCTGCTGCGGTCGGTGCCCGGCGCGATCGGCGCGTACATCGGCGGCGTGCTGATCGTGCCCGAGATCGTCGGCATGCTGCCGTACGACGTCGTGGACACCGCCATGAAGTACTTCCCCTCCAAGGCGGTCGAGGCCCTCGGCGCGTCCCAGCAGCTGCCGGGCGCCGCCTCGCCGGGCGCCGCGCTGCTCGTCCTCGCCCTATGGGCGGCGGCCTCGGTCGGCGGAGCCGGACTGCTGCTCAAACGACGCGACGTGTGACCTGTCCGTGTACGAGGATGATCACGTGACGCAGGAGCCGCACACACGCCGGGGCGCCCAGGACCAGGACTGGTCCTCGGGCGCCCAGCCGCTGACCCGCCGCTTCAAGGCGTTCAGCGAGCGCGTCCGCGCGTTCGACGCCCGCCGCCCCCGCGTCTGGGACGCCGTGCTCACCCTGTTCTTCCTCGGGGCGACGCTCACCGACGCCTCGGCCGGCTGGCGCAACGTCGCCTTCGACCCGGACGCCTCGCAGCAGCTGGTCGTCGTGATGTCCCTGGGCTTCGCGATCCCCGCCTTCTGGCGCCGCCCGCACCCCTTTGCCGCGTACCTCGCCACCCTCCCCTTCCTCCTCCTCAACAGCTGGACGGGCGCCCAACTCCAGTCCGGCTATCTGTTCCTGGTCTGCTTCTTCCACATCGCGCTGCGGCTGCCGCTGCGCACGCTCGCCTGGGCCTTCGCGCTCGGCCTGGTCCCCCTGACGGTCAGCGCGATCCGCTTCCCGGCGGAGAGCTGGGACCACTCCTTCCTGCCCACCCTCTACGGCGACGCGATCGTCGCGCTCCTCGGCCTCGCCGTCCGCACCCGCCAGGAGTACACCGCCTCCCTGGTCGAGCGCGCCCGCCAGCTCGAAGTAGAGCGCGACCAGCAGGCCCAGATCGCCGCCGCCGCCGAACGCACCCGCATCGCCCGGGAGATGCACGACATCATCGGCCACAACCTGTCGGTGATCACCGGGCTCGCGGACGGCGGAAAGTACGCGGCGGCCAAGAACCCCGAGCGCGCCGGCCAGGCCCTCGACGCCATCGCCACCACCAGCCGGCAGGCGCTCGCCGAGCTCCGCCGTCTCCTGGGCGTCCTGCGCGAGGACTCCCCCACCGCCGAACTCGCCCCGCAGCCCTCGCTGTCCGACCTGGACGCGCTGGTGGAAGGCGTGGACACGGCGGGCCTGCCGGTCCGTATGACGGTCGAGGGCCGCCCCGACTCGGTGCCGGCCGGAATGCAGCTCACCGTCTACCGGGTCGTCCAGGAGGCCCTGACGAACACGCTGAAGCACGGCGGCCGAGCGGCGACCGCCACGGTGGCCCTGGCGTACGGAGACGAGGGCGTGACAGCGACGATCACGGACACGGGCGCCGGCGGCGGCGAGGGCGCCCATCCGGCCGAAGGCCGTGGCATCACGGGAATGCGCGAGCGAACGTCCCTGTACGAAGGGACACTTGAGACCGGCCCGCTGCCGGCGCCGACGGGCGGCTGGCGCGTCCATATGCGTCTGCCGCACCCTCGTGTCCCCTCGCCCCACGCACCGCCTCACGCACCGCCTGTCCAGCCGTCTCGACTCCCGGAGGGCACAGCCCCGTGACGACCGTGGTCATCGTCGACGACCAGCCGATGCAGCGCTTCGGCTTCCGCATGCTGCTCGAGAGCCAAGACGACATGGAGCTCCTCGGCGAAGCCGGGGACGGCGCCGAGGCGGTGCGCCTGGTGGCGCGGCTCCACCCGGACGTGGTCCTGATGGACATCCGCATGCCGGGCCTCGACGGCATCGAGGCCACGCGGCGCATCGTCGCCGCCGGAGCCCGCACCCGCGTCCTCATCCTGACCACGTTCGACCTGGACGAGTACGCGTACGCCGGGCTGCGCGCGGGAGCCAGCGGATTCCTGGTGAAGGACGCCCTCCCGGAGGAGCTGCTCTCGGGAATCCGCGCCGTGGCGAGCGGCGACGCGGTGGTCGCGCCGAGCCTGACGCGCCGTCTCCTCGACACCTTCGCCCACCGTCTGCCGGTCGCGCCGAACGCGCCGCAGGCCCCCGACCCTCGGCTGGCCGGCCTCACCGAACGCGAACGGGAGATCCTCACCGTCATCGGCCAGGGCTGGACGAACACCGAGATCGCGACCCGTCTCCACCTCGCCGAGTCGACGGTGAAGACGCACATCAGCAGAATCCTGTCGAAGACGGGGGCCAGGGACCGCGTGCAGGCGGTGATCCTGGCGTACGACGCCCGTCTGGTGAACCCGGCCTAGACCGGGCCCCGCAGGCCGACGCCGTACGTCCCGTCAGCGACCCCGGCGGGCGTTGAGCCGGGCGGCCTGGCGCGTGAGATGGTCGCGCTCGGCGAGGTTGGCAGCCTTCTGGGCTGCCTCGGCGTACAGCCGTGCCGCCGCCTCCAGGTCGCCGTCGCGCTCGTGGAGGTACGCCGCCACCGCGGTGTGGCGGGGCAGAGAGTCGTCCAGCGCGGCGAGCGCCGCCAGCCCGGCGCGCGGTCCGTCGGCCTCGCCGACGGCCACCGCGCGGTTGAGCCGGACGACCGGGCTGTCGGTCAGCCGCGCGAGCTCGTCGTACCACTCGACGATCTGCACCCAGTCGGTCTCCTCGGCGGTGGGCGCATCCGCGTGGAGGGCCGCGACGGCTGCCTGGGCCTGGAACTCGCCCAGCCGGTCCCGTGCGAGGGCCGCCTGGAGGATCTCGACGCCCTCGGCGATCGACTCGGTGTCCCACCGGCCGCGGTCCTGCTCGGCGAGCGGCACCAGGCCGCCGTCGGGCGCGGTCCGGGAGGCGCGCCGGGCGTGATGGAGCAGCATGAGGGCGAGCAGGCCCGCCACTTCGGGGTGGTCGATCGCGGCCGCGAGCTGCCGGGTGAGCCGGATGGCCTCGGCGGCGAGGTCGACGTCGCCGGAGTAGCCCTCGTTGAAGACCAGGTAGAGGACGCGCAGCACGGTGGCGACGTCGCCGGGCTGGTCGAACCGCACCCCTGACACGGTCCGCTTGGCCCGGCTGATCCGCTGCGCCATGGTCGCCTCGGGCACCAGGTAGGCCTGGGCGATCTGGCGGGTGGTCAGCCCGCCCACGGCGCGCAGCGTGAGCGCGACCGCGGACGAGGGCGTCAGCGACGGGTGGGCGCACAGGAAGTACAGCTGGAGCGTGTCGTCCGTCGCGGGCGCGGGCCCGGGCGCCGGCTCCTCGTCGACGAGTTCCTCCCGCCGACGGCGGGAGGCGTCCGCCCGGGTCGCGTCGAGGAACTTGCGCCAGGCCACGGTGACCAGCCAGCCCTTCGCGTCCCGCGGAAGGTCGGCCGGCCAGACGCGGACCGCCTCGATCAGCGCCTCCTGCACGGCGTCCTCGGCCGCCGCGAAGTCGGCTCCGCGGCGGACGAGGATCCCGAGGACGCTCGGCGTGAGGCTCCGGAGCAGGGCCTCGTCCATCGGTGAGGTCACTCCGTGATGGTGGGCGGCGCGGTCAGGAAGGGGCGCAGCTCGAGCCATTCGTGGATCGGCTTGCCGCCCGCCCCGGGGGCGGCCGACAGTTCCCCGGCCAGCTCGACGGCGCGGTCGTAGCCGTCGACGTCGATGATCATCCAGCCGGCGATGAGGTCCTTGGTCTCGGCGAACGGGCCGTCGGTGACCGGCGGACGCCCTTCGCCGTCGTAGCGGACCCACGCTCCCTCGGGAGCGAGCGCCTGACCGCCGACGAACTCGCCGGTCTTCTCCAGCCGGTCCGCGAAGTCCTGCATGTACTGCATGTGCGCCGAGATCTCCTCCGGCGTCCACCGGTCCATCGGCACGTCGTTGACCGCCGCCGGGGCGCCGCGGTAGTGCTTCAGCAGCAGGTACTTGGCCATAATGCCTCTCCTCAGTGCTGGTGCTGCGACCCATTGTGGTCGCGTTCACTGCGGGGACGGAGCCGGACGCGGGTTCTCGACATCGCCGGCGGAAGTTTTCTCAGGAAGGTTCGCCCGGCGGTCTGCCGTGGCCGGCACGGCCAGGTCCGCCACGACGTGAACGGGCCCTGTCCGCGTAATGGGCCCTGAACGCAGAAAAGCCCCGCACCATAAGGTGCGGGGCTCTCCCACAATGATTGTTCGGCGGCGTCCTACTCTCCCACAGGGTCCCCCCTGCAGTACCATCGGCGCTGAAAGGCTTAGCTTCCGGGTTCGGAATGTAACCGGGCGTTTCCCTAACGCAATGACCACCGAAACTCTATGAAATTCTGACCGGAGCCACCATGGGCTGCAGACGGTCGTTACTTCAGAACTGACACAGTGGACGCGAGCAACTGAGGACAAGCCCTCGGCCTATTAGTACCAGTCAGCTCCACCGGTTGCCCGGCTTCCACATCTGGCCTATCAACC